>NZ_JBBNAM010000339.1:0-1712 GCF_037994425.1 Phyllobacterium sp. | reverse complement strand
CTTTAGTGCTCCGTTTTGAGCCTTTGATCGAAAGCCTCAATAACCATATTTACCAGTTCCTGATGGATTTCGCGGCGTGAGTGCCCATCGCCGTCCGAGCAAATAGGCTCGTCGATGTCTGCGGATTTGGCCATCTCGGCCGCGTCCGGCTTACACACTCCGAACATGCTATAGTGGCTTGCATTCCTAAACGCGGAATACATGCCCCTCGGAATGGCCCTTGCAATTGCCGAGGAGAGCACGGTCCAGGGGATCGTTCCAGGTTGGCCAAGGTTTACGATCTCGACGGGGATCGAAACCCTCGAAAAAGATTCGATCTGAAAGACATCTACCGGAGCAGGGTCGATTGCCATTGCAAACGCAATGCGCCTGTCCCGATTGTCGCGATCAGCAAGTTTCATGTACATCGCATGAAGGTCAACGCCACTTTGTTTTACCCATCCGCAAAGCGAAGGATTGAGAACATCGTTGTCACAGTAACTCCCCAGACGGATTGGATCGATACGACCACCAGCCAAAGCCAAGGCTGTATTCCCGCCCATAGAAAGCCCAAGTACACCCGTCTTTTCGGGCTCAAGGTGATCTTCGAAAACCGTTTGCTTTTCCAAAGCGTCGAGCGTTGCGCTGATATCCGCAGGCCTAAGCCAAAGCTTCATCGTTTCGGCTGCTGACCTGTTAGCTCCTCCGTTCCCGAAATGAAGAGGAGCTGCCACGATGAACCCATGCTTTGCCAATGGCGTTGCAATCCAGCTCATGGCTTGGGGAGTTCCCCCCAGACCTGCGCCATGAGATAGCAAAATCAAAGGGTATCTTCCGTGCGCGATAGGGGCGTCGAGCATGGTGTCCGTTCCGTAAAAGAACTGACTTTCGCCGAGCGTGACGGGCTTGCCACCAGCGTCGGCCGGATACCAAACGGTCACGGGAAATTCAGTGCCTCGCTCCTTGGAGGGTGCTGTGATCTGCCGGACGCCGACGAGTGCACTGTCTGCGGCTGAGCGCTGCGCTAGCGCCATTGAAAGGACGCTGGCGCAGAACATTGCAACGATTTTGATCAGCATTTTCCTCGAAGCTCCTCATAGCCGTGGGTTATGTCGGAACTTGTCGCGGATTGAAGTGCGACGCGCCCAAGATCACGATTTAGAACGTCCAAGATCACGATTTAGAACGTATCGCGCATCGGCGCTTGAACTCACGCGGGGGCTATCGAATGGAAGCTTCTTGGGGCAGACCGGGCGCGGCAGAACTCTCACCGCCAGTGCTCCGATAGCCGCTCGGGGTCATGCCCGTGACCCTAAGAAATTCTCGATTGAAGTTTGATTTTGTACCGAACCCCGCCTCCAGCATGATTGCCGTTATCTGATCGCGTGTCGTCGCCAGCCGCTGTTTGGCATCGCTCACTCGATATTCGTTCACGACCTGGGAGACGTTGCGGCCGTAGATTCTGTTTAAGGCGCCGGAAATCTGGCGTCCTGGAATACCTGAACGTCGCGCAAGACGCTCTAACGTTAGGTCTGGATCACGATAAAGATGCTGCTCCCGCATCAATGCGTCGATGTGGTTCGCAATCGCTTTATCCTCCGTAGCATCCGGGGGCACCTTCAGTGTGGATGGGGAACGGGCGAAATCCTCCGAAAGCGCATTCCCGTCATCACCGGGACGGGCATTGTCCGCAACAGTGGCGGCGTAACCGGCAATGGCCAGCCATAAAACGC
>NZ_JBBNAM010000338.1:0-1974 GCF_037994425.1 Phyllobacterium sp. | reverse complement strand
AGCTTGTGGTCTTCAACGACCTGCTTCCCACGGAAGCTCTCGGCCAGCATGTGGTACCGAAGAAAGCGGTCGAACACTGATGACAATGTCGTCATGAGTGTTACCGAATTGCAGGCAGAGACAATCGCCTGATGAAACTCCCAGTCATAGCGCACCCAATCGACGGTACGAGACGCGTCGCCGGCGAGAAGCTTGCGTTCAACGGCTGCAAGCCGGTGGTGTGCAGCCACAATGCGCCCTTCCCATTCTAGATTGCCCGCAGCGAATGCCAGACCTATCGCATGGGTTTCGAGAACAATCCGAAGATCTGCGAGTTCAAAGAGTTCGCGTTGCGATGCGGGACTTACTTCAAAGCCGCGCTGGCCTTCGGCGACAACGAGGTTTTCCGCGGTCAGGCGGCTCAAGATTTCCCGCAGCGAGGAAACCCCGATGGAGTAACGATCTTTTGCCTGCTCAAGCTTGATCTTGGTTCCTGGCCGCAAATTTCCGGAAATGATGTCCTGACGCATCTGCCGGAATACGACGTCACTTACGGTTTCTGCTGAATCCTGGATCTGCTTGAGCATGGTTTTCCTTGACTTTTCAATATGCTGCATGAAGGCAAAAAAAGGCTTGGAGGCAAATACCGACCAATTCTATTTCAGCGTTCCTCGTGCCAATGCATGTTCAACTCCTCCATGAATGTGCAGTGCGAGAACACGTTTTGCCGTTTCTGCGTCACGTCGCAGCGCCGCATCCAAGAGTTGTTGATGTTCTTTCGCCGCCACCGCGCCCCGATAAGATAGCGCGACCATCTGATACCGCAGATATCGGTCGAATATCACGGAGTGCGTTTCCATGAGGAGTTTGGATCCGCAGGCCGATATCAGGGCTTGGTGAAATTCCCAATCATAGCGCTTCCAGTCTTCGGCGCGGCTGGTGTCGCCGGTTTCCATCAGTTGCTCCATCCGCGCCAACTTGTAGTGGGCAGAAACCAAGGGGGCCTCCCATTCGACATCCCCGTGCGCGAAAGACTGCTCCAAAGCATGGGTTTCCAGGAGGAGCCTGAGGGCGGCCGTCTCTTGAAGATCGGCAACTGACACCGGAGAAACCGCGAATCCTTTCTGCCCCTCAGCGACGACCAGACCCTCGGAGGAAAGCCGATTCAAGACTTCCCGCAATGTGCTAATGCTGGTCTCATATGCCTCTCGCAAACTTTCCAGCTTTAGCTTTTGTCTCGGAGCGAGGCGGCCGAAAATGATATCGGAACGAATGCGCCGATAGCTGCTTTCCGCAATGGTCTCATTCTTGATTGCCTGCAGCATGTTTTTCTCTGATGTTTCGCATATCATCGGATATATCGTGTTTTTTAAGGTCAGATCAAGAACGCATTTTCTTCTGTGGCATACGCATTTTCCTCAGATGATTATGCCAAACGGCGTAAGGCTATGACTGCCTTAAGCTCGCCAGGCCGGCGAGACCCGATCGTGGTAGCTTCAACGTCGGTTGCCGCAACAGCCAACCACAGGGGCTAGCACGCTCGCACCGTAAATCCCGGCCGAATCGCAGGCGCAGCCAACTCGCCCAGTTCAGCCGGGTGGCTGGGCAGCTGCGATGACCGCTAATGGGATGGACCGGCTGCTCCTCCCGTGGTGGTAGTCTGGGAAAGGATTAGTTGGCACCCTCACCAACCCGGAAAAGCGGCCATGGATACGACCAAGGACCTTCGCCTCGATCCGCATCGATATTGGCAAGGAGGTCTTCCACATTGTAGGCCTTGGCACCGACGGCAAGATCGCGTTCCGGAACCACCACGAGAGTGCGAAGCCATGAGCCAAGCCTGTTACGGTGGAACCGACCTGATGGCCTGGCGGCATAATGGGCGACACGGACCACTTACATCGGCCCCGTCCAACGCCTACCGAGCAAGAGAAAAACGATATAATGCGTTACGAGGAGTGCGGGAACCCAGAACGCAGGTATCCAATAAGCTGG
>NZ_JBBNAM010000337.1:0-6372 GCF_037994425.1 Phyllobacterium sp. | reverse complement strand
TTCCCCGAGGGTAATGCTCCTGCGGAGGGCGGCGTGATCAAGATCAACTCGGACGTCACGCAATCGGGGAAATCCGTCAATATCATCGCCATTCGCGCCCAGGTCGCGAATTGAGCAAGATGGCGCGAGCGTTTCTGTCATCCGGCGATCTGATCGCCGATCGCCGCGCGTCCTATGCGGACATGCTGTTCGAGAACGGCGAGCATGCTGCTGCCGCCGACCTCATGCGGCAGGCACTCGAGATCGTCCCTGAATGGACGGCAGGGCTGTTTCGCCTTGGTGAAATGGAGGAAGCGGCGGAACATAGTGATACCGCCGCAATCGTCTGGAGACGCCTGCTCGAACTCGACGTCGAGGACCGCTTTGGCGCAGGGCTCAAACTCGCCGCCACCGGCAGAGCGGACGTTCCGGTAACACCGCCTACCGCCTACGTCGAGACTTTGTTTGATGCTTACGCGCCAACCTTCGAAAATGCGCTGCTGGCAAAGCTCGGCTACAAGGTGCCCGGACTTCTTGCTGAGGCGATCGAAAACGTCGCACCCGGGAGACGGTTCGCGTCGGTGCTCGATCTTGGCTGCGGCACGGGCTTGATGGGCCCGCTGATGCGCGCCAAGAGCGACTATCTGGCCGGGGTCGATCTGTCCGAAGTCATGCTGCAGAGGGCAGCGGAAAAGCACGTTTATGACAGCCTCGCCAAGGGCGACGTCAACGACCTTGATATTCCGACCCCTGGGGCTGACCTTGTTATTGCCGCGGACGTCTTCGTCTACGTCGGAGCGCTGGATCGCGCTTTTGCCAACGTCGCGTTGAGCCTTGTATTGGGCGGAGTTTTCGCGTTCTCGGTTGAGACGCATGAAGGCGATGACGAGCTGGTTCTGCAACAATCGCTGCGCTATACCCACTCCGAAGCCTATGTGCGGCGGCAGCTGGCTGCCCATGCAATGACGCCACTGAGCATCGATCGCAATACGATCCGCATGGATCGCGGCGAGCCCTTGAGCGGGCTCATCGTGGTTGCGAGAAAAGCTGCCGGATAGTCAGTCCTTGCGGAAGACGAGGCGCCCGGCCCAACCGGTAACGACGGCAAGAAACACTGCGAAAAAGCCGTAGAGCAGGCTGTGCTGGTTGGCGGCTCGGTAGATGCGGAATTCGAGACCGGCCTTCACGATGTTGAGGCTGGTTGAACTCTCCCGCAAGAACTCGCCATTGCGAAAGAGATAGGCGCGCGCCACGTGCTTGCCGACTGGCACATTGGCCGGAAGCGACAGCGTTGCACGAAACAGCGTCGAGGACAGGAACTGTACGTCGCCGACACGCTGGTTATAGAGGAGCTGCTTCAGTTTCAGGCGCGGCAGTTCCTTGGTGAACTCGCGCAGCGCCTCGCTTGAAGCAAATCCGTCGGGCATCGGTTCGTAATAGATGTTGTTCACGCCAAGGCTGAGCTGGGCAAAGGTCTTTGGCGTCGTGATGTCCTGCAGGCTGCGCGTTGAGGCGAGGGAATAGGATGCCGGAATGTTTTGGAAGGTCACCGATTCCGTGTTGATCCAAATGCCGAAATACCTGTCCTTGCGCCGTACGACAAAGTTGCGCGGCGGCCCTTCAAGAATGACGATGACATCGTAACGGCCCTGACGCTGGATCAGGGGGTCGGCATTGTCGAGAGCCCCGAAAACTGTAAGGTCTGTACCCCTGAAGCCAGACGTGATCGAGATCGTATCGGTTGAAAGTCCGATTTCGACCGTTTCCTTATTGGCTGGAACGGGCTGCTGAGCGACTGCGGCACCGGCCGCAAGAAGCGAGGCAATCAGAAGGGTACCCGAGGCAAGGCGCATTATGAGCCTCCCGATACCAAGGCGAGCGTAACCGAATAGATATCGTCCGGTGTGACGAAAAGTTCTATGGCGAGGCGAAGCCCGACTGCCAGCACCAGCATCGCGAGGAGCGCGCGCAACTGTTCGCCCCTGAGTTTCTGGCCAATGCGCGCCCCATACTGGGCTCCGACCACACCGCCGCTCATCAGCAGCATGGCCAGCACGATATCCACCGACTGGTTGGTCGTCGCTTGCATCACGGTGGTGAACGCCGTGACGAAAACGATTTGATAAAGCGACGTTCCAATAACGACGTTGGTCGGAACCTTGAGCAGGTAGATCATGGCAGGAACCATGATGAAGCCGCCGCCGACACCCATGATCGATGAGAGGAAGCCAATGGCGCCGCCAAGCACAAGCACCGGAATGATGCTGACATAGATCTTGGAGGCGCGAAAACGCATCTTGAAAGGCAGCTTGTGCACCCAATTGTGCTGGCCCGGCCTTTTCAATGTCGCAAGCTGGCCGGCGCGGGTGCGGCGCATTGCCTGGATGCTTTCATAGAGCATCAGCCCGCCGATCGTGCTCAAGAACACGACGTAAAGCAGCGAGACGATCAAGTCGAGCTGACCAAGCCGGCGCAGGAGCACGAAGACATAGATACCGATCCCCGCGCCGATAAGGCCTCCGACGACGAGCAACGAACCGAGTTTGAAGTCGAGCGAGCCGCGCTTGAAATGGGTTAGCGCGCCGCTGAAGGAGGAGGCTATGACCTGGTTGGCGCCCGTCGCCACGGCGACGGCAGGCGGGATATTGTAGAATATCAACAGGGGTGTGATCAGAAAGCCGCCGCCAACGCCGAACATACCCGACAGAAAGCCCACCGCCGCGCCCATGAAAAAGAGCACGAAGATGTTGACCGAAATCTCGGCTATTGGCAGGTAGATACCCAATTCAAACCCCGATAGCATTGTGGTGCTACGCCAGCGGCGTGACATCACAATGACAGCAATTCTTTAAGGTTTCTTGCCCACTTGCGGGCTCCAGTCAAACTTTGACTTAACTGCGCGGTTTGGATCGGTTTAAACGCGAAGCCAAGTGTCGCATCGTTGCGAGGGACGCTGGCTGCGCGCCGAATTGAATGCCGTTTCAGGATTATCGCCCCTGGTATGGGAAACCAGAAGGGATGATCGGTGCTCGATCAGATCTGCTTGTTCTTCTGCAAAAGGTTCCTCACGAAATCCTTGTCTATATTTCCGGTCGGCTTCAGCCCGTTGTCCTTCTGGAAAGCCATGATCGCGTCGCGGGTTTTTGCACCGATCTTGCCGTCCGAACCGCCCGCGTCATAGCCATTCTTGTTGAGGATCAACTGCACGTTGCGAATGGCCTTTTCCATATCGAGGGAACCGGTCGTCGCCGAGCCGGTCACGGCCGGAGCCTCACGCCATTCCTGCGGAACGTTGATGGCATTGGCATCCGGGTTCATCGGCTTCGCCTTCCAGAGCTCAACCGCGGCCCGTGCCCGCTCGAGTTGCTCCGGTGTCATGACCTTGGCAACGTCCTCACGTTTCTGCGCTGCGTCCTTGTCGCCGGCAATAGCCGCCAGCGCGAACCATTTGTAGCTTTCCTCAAGGTTCTGGGGCACGCCCATGCCTTTCGCGGAAAGGATCGCAAGGTTGAACTGGCTGTCCTTGACGCCGAGCTCCGCGGCCTGCGAGAACCAGCGGGCGGCAGTCTCGTTGTCAGGGGTGCCATCAACGCCTCCAGCGAAGAGGACTGCCAGATTGTGCATGGCGCTAGCGTTGCCCTTTTCGGCGGCCAGCTCGTAATAGGACTTTGCCTTGGCAAGGTCCCGGCCGACCCCGAGGCCTTTTTCGTAGAAGTTGCCGAGCCGATATTCCGCAGGTGCAAACCCGCGCTCCGCCGCGCGGCTGTACCATTCGACCGCCTTGGCATAGTCGCTCGCGACGCCGCGCCCGTCCATGTAGCGGTTGCCGATTTCGAACAATGCTCTGCTGTCGCCCTTGGTGGCGGCGTCGCGCAGCGGCAGTGGCCCGGCCTCAACCGGTATGAACGGCAGCACGGCCGAGGATGCGCCGGTTGCCGGCATGGTGGCAGGGACCGGATCAATCATGCGCTCGGAATTGATCACTGCGGACACTGCATCCTGGGCAGGCGGCGCGGGCTGCGTCGTTGCTGGCGCATTGTCCTCGACGGCGGGTGCCTCAGGAGCAGCATTCGTGGCATTCATTGCCGGTTCCTGCGGCAGAGGCTGATCTTGAACAATCGCCGGCTCTTCCGGCATAGCGGGTTCCGGAGCCTTCGACGCCAGATCCGTTCCAGGGTGATCGACAAAGGCGTTCTTCAACTGAAGTCCGGCAATCGCGATCATGATTGCGCCAATGGCAAGCAGGATCGGCTTGCGCTGGCGCGATAGGATACCGCTCTTGCCCGTGCCATCGACCGCGCCATCACCGAAGCCACCGCGCTTCTGATTTTCGGCTTCCATTGCTGCTGCCTGTGCGGCACGGCGCGCAGCGGTTATGAAATCCGCCTTGCCGGCTGCGGTCTCGCTTGCGGACGATGTATCGCGACGTTCGTCACGCACACGCTTGAGGATGGAGTTGAGGTCCGGCATTCCTGAACCTGGCTCGAGCGGCCGATTGAGAATGTCGGCGTCGATTTCGACTTGGCTATGCGACTTGTCGGCCTCTTCGGAAATATCGAGCGCCGGCTCCTGTGGAGAAGCCTCACGCTTGCCTCGACCTTTGAAACTGCGTGCAAGGTTGCCAAAAAGCGACTTGCGCTCGCGCGGCATTTCGGCGGTAATCTCTTCCTCGGCCGCATCGGCGGTCGAAGGCATTTCCTCCATATTCGAGACAAGCGGTGCATCGAAGGCTGCTGAGACTTCTACTTTGGGGTCCGGGCCGAGGGTGGGCTCGATGACCGGCACTTCGGCAGCGACAACGGATTTGTCGACCGCTTCGAAGGTCTTGTAGATCGGAACCGCACCGCTTTCGAGCGATGCCAATCGATCGACGATCTTGAGGAGCGTGTCGTGAATTGCTTCGAATGTGCGGCCATTACGCTCATCCGATCTACGCGCCAGTTTCTCCAGTGTCTTCAGGTCGTCGGCCAGTTCGCGAGCGATCGAACTGTCATGGTCGCTACCGAAATTGGCGGTGTTGCGGATCGCTTCGGCTGCCGCGTTGCGCGCCGCTTCGACGACGAGATCGCGGTTGCCGGCGATGGCCACTTCAATGGCTTCAAGGCGGGGAGAAATGCGCGCGATTTCAGCATCGCGATCATTCGATTGGGCAAGCCGTTCCGCGAGTCCTGCAATCTGCAGTTCGAGACTGCGAATTGCGTCCTTGGTGCCGTCCGCCTGCGGCAGGTTCTCTGCAAAATAGCGGGCCATGTCATCGAAGCGCGCTTCGAGATTGTCGGTCAGGCGGACATCATTGTGCTCGGCGAGCGTGTGATGCTCGTCGAGACGGCGCGTGATTTCCTCGAAACGCTGATCCATCTTCTCGATGAAGGCAGGATCGACCGCTGCCGGCTGCGGCATAGCGTCGAGCTTGCTGATGACCTGCAGGACGCGGCCTTCGAGATCGCGGAAGTCCGAGATGCTGATCGAGGCGGGCGAGCTCTGCAGATGCCGCGCGACTGCCGACAGTTGTTCGGCGAGAATGTCGAGGTTTTGCGTCGTCGCGCCATGCTGCTTGTTGAGTTGGTCGATATGGTGCGCAAGTTCGCCCATCCGCTTGAGGATGGCGTCGGACGTCCCGTCGTATGCCGCTGATTCGATTGTCGAGGCGAGCGATGAGATCCGCGCCTCGACACGTTCGAAAGCATCGGCCTCGGCATATTGCAACGCCGCCGGGCGCGCCGTCGCAACGATGGCGCGGCTGATCTCGTCGAGGCGTTCGTCCATCTGTTGCATGAACTGCGTTGGGATGCCGGAACCGTGCCGGCGCGACAAATGCTCGACGGCGCCGGTGAGGAGGTTGAGCTTTTCCTCGACGTTCTGCAGTGGCGGCAGCGCGTGCGAAGGAGAATCGACGGCGCGATGAATCTCGTTGAGGCGGCGTTCCAGCGAACCGAGCGCGGCCTCGGCCTCATTCGCGTAATAGGCGCCACGCCCGTAAGGAGCGCGTTCATGTGCTGTCGATTGGCGCAGCCGGTTCATCGTCTCGCCATGCGGCTGGTCTCGGTCACGCGAAGAGGTTTCGATGCCCTCGCGCATCTCGTCGCGCAGTTGCTTCAACTGCGCCGCGATCGCGGAGAGATCATGCTTTTCTTCGGGATTCTGAGTATTAGAAGTTGCGTCCGGTTGTGCAGACTGGACGCGCTGGGGCAGCGCGGATTGGCCCGCGCGTGAGGCGAGGGCGGCGAAACGGTCAGCGATGTCGGGAGTTTCCTCGCCAACTTCCGGCTGCATCGAGCCGCGCAATTGCGCTTCAAGGGTTTCGAGTGTGCGGTTGAGGCTGTCGAGCGACGTCGCATCGCGGCGTGCGCGGTTCACATTGACCTGTTCCATTAAAGACCTTTGGTTTGTCAT
>NZ_JBBNAM010000336.1:0-6570 GCF_037994425.1 Phyllobacterium sp. | reverse complement strand
GGCGTGAGGAGGGGGCGAGCATCGATGGTCTGCTTGTTTTCGACCATGTCGATAATCTGGCCGCCATCGACCTGCGTGAAGCAAATTATGACAGGCGCACGGTTTTGCCCGATCAGATTGCGCTTGCAGCCTCGCTTGTGGGAGGCTCCCCGATATTCGTCTATGAAGCGCATCAAGAGGTGCCGTTCCATCCGGACCCGCCGATGATCCTCCAGTCCTATCTCGATGCCGTCATGCAGGGGTTCCTCGTGGAGCACGGTTCGAAAGGGCTGCGACGCTTCGTTGAAGAGACACACAATTTCGACACGCCGATTTACAGGGACCGGGATGCGCCGGCCTATCCGCGTGCAGTCAGGCTTGGCCTAAGCGAGGCCGACCTCTTCGACCGGCTGTTGATGAAACGGGGTGCAACTTTTGTAGAAATGCGAGAGACCTAAGCGGCGCGCATTTCCCGCCTCAATGCTGCGCCGTCAGGCACCTTGTCGTTGAGCAGCCAGTCGGTCACGGCCGGCCACAATTTGTTCGCCTGGTGCTTGCGGAAAAAGCCGAGATGGCCGATGGGCGCGCCGTCCGAGCTTGCCGGCGAAAACCACATTTCGTGCAGGACTGAAGCATTGCCGAAGCGGCGGAGCAGGCTTTCGACCGCGCGTGGCGTTCCCCAGACGTCGTCAGTAATCCCGACCGAGAGGAGGGGGATCGTCACCTTCTGGAAGTTCTGCGCTTCGGGAACAGCCGGGTCTGCGAACAGGAAATTCGGATTTCGGCACCAGCGTGCCCAATCGCGAAATATCGTACCGGGAACAGCCTCGCCGAGGCCGCCCCATTTCGGCAGTTTGCCGAAGGGGATCGTAAGAGGCACGCCGAGGAGATTCATCTTGGCATACATGGCACAGGGCTGCGCCGTGTTTCGGTAGTAGCCCGAGAGAGACGCCAGCAGCGCATAGCGCTCGAAGCTCGCCGATCGGTTGCTCAGTCCAAGCGCGACGCCGCCATAGGAATGGCCGATGCCGACCATCGGGCGGGACCCCGAAAGTAGCCTGAGTTCATCAAGTGCGGCGGGAAAGTCGAGGACGCCCCAATCCTTCAGATTGAGGCGCGATTTCCAGCGGCTGGGCGCCTCGGAACGGGCGACGCCACGATAGTCGTAAGTAAGTACTTTGGATGCGCCGAGATCGATGAGGTGGCTGGCAAAGTGGCGGTAGATCGCATCGGGTACCGCGGCTGCGGACGAAATCAGGACGGCCGGGCCTTCGCCCCCGCCCTCATACAGATGACCGTGCAGCGGAAAGCCATCCGCTGCCACGAAACGTATATCCTTCATCGATCCTCCCAGATCTTACTTTGACGTTAACGTAATTCAAAATGAGGCCCTCGACAATGGTGATTTCGCAACATGGCCGCAATCGTTAACGGGACTGGTATATCTGCAGCAATTGGACTATATGAGCGCCTCCGGCAAGGCCCGGAAAAATGCAATCAAATCACAACCGATATTGAAGGTCATAACAGGTGCAATAATGACGAAGAACTGGACACCGACTTCCTGGAGAGGCAAACCGGTAAAGCAGATGCCTTTTTATCCGG
This sequence comes from Phyllobacterium sp., assembly GCF_037994425.1. Taxonomy (NCBI): domain Bacteria; kingdom Pseudomonadati; phylum Pseudomonadota; class Alphaproteobacteria; order Hyphomicrobiales; family Phyllobacteriaceae; genus Phyllobacterium; species Phyllobacterium sp. The sequence goes on along the minus strand of NZ_JBBNAM010000336.1, from coordinate 4,986 downwards.
ACGCTCAGGCGCTGAGCGATGTCGAGGCCCGTCTTCGTACCTATCCGCCGCTGGTTTTTGCAGGTGAGGCGCGCAAGTTGAAAAAGCAGCTGGCGGCCGTTTCGCGCGGCGAGGGCTTTTTGCTGCAGGGCGGCGATTGCGCCGAAAGCTTTGCCGAACACGGCGCCGACAACATCCGCGATTTCTTCCGCGTTTTCCTGCAGATGGCGGTTGTCCTGACCTTCGGTGCCTCGCAGCCGGTGGTGAAGATCGGCCGCATCGCCGGACAGTTCGCCAAGCCTCGCTCCGCCGATACGGAAACGAAGGACGGCGTTGAACTCCCGGTCTATCGCGGCGACATCATCAACGGTACCGAGTTCACCGAGCAGGCCCGTATCCCGGACCCGGCGCGACAGGAAATGGCTTACCGTCAGTCCGCTGCGACGCTGAACCTGTTGCGCGCTTTCGCGCAGGGCGGCTATGCCAACCTCGAAAACGTCAACCAGTGGATGCTCGGCTTCGTCTCCGACAGCCCGCAGGGTGAACGCTATGGCAAACTCGCTCGCCGCATTGCCGATACGATGGACTTCATGCGCGCTGTCGGCATCACATCGGAAACCAATGCTCAACTGCGCGAAACGGATTTCTACACCAGTCACGAGGCCTTGCTGCTCGGTTACGAGGAAGCGCTGACCCGCGTCGACTCTACTTCAGGCGATTGGTACGGCACGTCCGGGCACATGATCTGGATCGGCGATCGCACCCGTCAGGCGGACCACGCCCATGTCGAATACTGCCGCGGCATCAAGAATCCGCTCGGCCTGAAGTGCGGCCCGACGCTTGAGGAGGACGATCTTATCCGGCTCATCGATCTGCTCAATCCGGCGAACGAGGCAGGGCGGCTGACGCTGATCGCCCGGTTCGGCCATGACAAAGTGGGCGACCACCTGCCGAGGCTGATCCGCGCGGTGCAGAAGGAAGGCCGCAATGTCGTCTGGTCGTGCGATCCGATGCATGGCAACACGATCACGGCCAATGGTTACAAGACGCGGCCCTTCGACCGCATCCTCAAGGAAGTCGAAAGCTTTTTTGCAGTTCATCACGCCGAGGAGACCTATCCCGGCGGCATCCACATCGAGATGACCGGCAACAACGTTACGGAGTGCACGGGTGGTGCCCGCGCCATTTCGGCCGACGACCTGTCCGACCGCTATCATACGCACTGCGACCCGCGTCTCAATGCGGACCAGGCATTGGAGCTGGCATTCCTTGTTGCTGAACTCCTGAAGAAGGAGCGCGACAGCCACCCCCAGAAGCTGGCGGTCAACGCGTAAGCAACAAGCTGTTTGATGATGATCTGTGAGGGCGGTCCTTGTGGCCGCCCTTCGTTTTGGGAGACCCATCTGGTGGGGGCTTTTCGGGCCCGGTCCACAACCCGTGAAAGTCCGATTTCGGGACTGGAGTTTTTCGTTTCAGGATTCTATCAAGTCAGCATGGACATAAAACCCGCGCGCCGTAACCGCCTCACTGCATCGTTCCGTACGTTCATGGAGAATGAGGCAGCCGGCGGCATCATCCTCATGGCTGTTGCCGCACTCGCCCTGATCATCGCCAATTCGCCGCTCAGGGAAGATTATTTCGGTTTTCTCAAGACTTACGTCGGCGGGCTCAGTATCCTCCACTGGATCAACGATGCGCTGATGGCGATTTTCTTTCTGCTCGTCGGGCTCGAAATAAAGCGCGAAATGATCAGCGGACAGTTGTCCAGTTGGTCGCGGCGCGCCTTGCCGGGCTTCGCGGCGGTTGGCGGCATGGTCGTCCCCGCCCTGATTTTCCTTTTCTTCAATGAGGGCGGAACCATTCGCGGCTGGGCGATCCCTTCGGCTACCGACATTGCCTTTTCGCTCGGGGTGCTTTCGCTGCTCGGCGCGCGGGTTCCGATCTCCCTCAAGGTGTTTCTGACCGCACTTGCCATTATCGATGATCTTGGTGCCGTCATCATCATCGCACTCTTCTATTCGGAAGGCCTAAACGTTCCGGCACTGGCTGGAACCGCAGCGGTTTTTGCCATCCTCATCGCCATGAACTACCTCGGCATGGTGCGCCTTTGGGCTTACCTTGTTCTTGGCCTGATACTCTGGATTCTCGTCTTCAAATCGGGCATCCACGCAACCATTGCCGGTGTGCTTCTCGCTCTCGCAATTCCGATGAAGGGCAAACGTGGCGAAGCCGATTCGCCACTGGTCAAGCTTGAACACGCGATCCAGCCTTGGGTGGGATTCCTGATCGTTCCGATCTTTGGCTTCGCTAATGCAGGAGTGTCGTTCAGTGGCGTTTCGCTGTCGAACCTTGCCGATCCAGTTCCAATCGGCGTGGCGGCGGGCCTCTTTGTTGGCAAACAGCTTGGCGTCTTCTCCTTCGCCTGGCTTGCGATCAAGTTCCGGCTTGCCGAACGCCCGCCGGGCGCGACCTGGGTTCAAATATACGGGGTGGCGATTTTGTGCGGCATTGGGTTCACGATGAGCCTGTTCATTGGCCTGCTCGCCTATGACAAGTCTCCACTTCTGCAGGACGAGACAAAGCTCGGCGTGCTGCTTGGTTCGCTGCTTTCTGCCGTTGTCGGCGCTTTTGTGCTCGCCGTGGCGGCTACCCGTTCCAAGAAGGCGTGAATACGCGAGCTGCGCCGAAAAGCCTCGCTTATGGTTTGCCAATTGCAGGGAGTGGCAGAATGGCGGAAATGCATTCGGGATCGTGCCTTTGCGGAAGGGTACGCTTTGAAGCGCGCGGAGAATTGCGCGGCGTTGTCTATTGTCATTGCTCGCAATGCCGCAAACAATCTGGCCATTTTTATGCTGCGACGAATGTTCAGGACGATGCGATCAGCATATCCGGGGAGGAAAACGTCACGTGGTATGAGGCGAGCGATTTTGCCCGGCGCGGTTTCTGCAAGAGCTGCGGCTCGGTCCTCTTCTGGAAGCACCGCGACCTTGACCACATATCGGTCATGGCCGGCGCGTTCGATCAACCAAGCAGTTTGAAGGGCGAATGCCACATCTTCGTCGCCGACAAGGGCGACTATTATGCGATCGATGATGAACTGCCAAAGTACGAGAAAAGCGGCGGCAGTGTCGTGGTCGCAGGCAATGGGCCGCCGAGGGATTGACCTTCGCCAATCTCGCTCTAAAGCTTGAGGGGACAAACGAGGGTGGAGTATGCATCGGCTGGTACTGGCATTCATCAATTCCATGCGGGCGCTGAAACATCTGGCGAAGCATGAGAAAGCGATTCAACAAGAACTGGTTCTATTTTTTGTCTCGATACCGATCGCGGCCGTAGTTTCGCCTTCGGGCCTTTCCTTTCTGTTGCTGACGGGGTCGGTCCTGTTTCTCATCCTGGTCGAGGTTCTCAATACTGGGATCGAAGCCACATGCGACGCGGTTTCCCTCGATTTTCATCGGGAGATCCAGATAGCCAAGGATTGTGGATCGCTCGCCGTACTGATCTCGGTTATTCTTGTCGCGGCCGTCTGGCTCTATACGCTCTGGGGCGTATTTTTTGGCTGATATCCGCGCTCTCACATTGCCTTGCCCACAACGAAACGATATATGTTCAATATGAGCAAAAATCCTGACATTCTTCGTATCGCTATCGCTCAGCTCAATCCCGTGCTCGGTGATATCAAAGGCAACCTGGCGAAAGCCCGCGAGGCGCGCGCCGACGCAGCGCGGCAAAGCGCCGATCTCATTCTGTTTACGGAGCTTTTCATTTCGGGGTATCCGCCAGAAGATCTCGTATTGAAGGGTTCATTCATCGAGGCCTGCGAGAAGGCTGTTCGGGAGTTCGCCGCCGATACCGCGGATGGCGGCCCAGGCGTCATCATTGGCATACCCTTGAAGCGGCCATCCGGCCTGCACAACGCTGTGATGGTCCTCGATGAGGGCAAGGTCGTCGCCGAGCGTTTCAAGGTGGACCTGCCGAACTATGGTGAGTTTGATGAGAAGCGGGTGTTCCAGGCAGGGCCAATGCCGGGCCCGGTGAACTTCCGCGGCGTGCGCATCGGCGTTCCAATCTGCGAGGACATCTGGGGCGAACTCGGCGTGTGCGAGACGCTTGCGGAGAGCGGGGCGGAAATCCTCTGCGTTCCCAATGGTTCGCCTTATTACAACGGCAAGGTCGATGTGCGCTATCAGGTTGCGCTGCGCCAGGTGATCGAGACAGGGTTACCGCTCATCTTCGCCAATCAATTGGGCGGGCAGGACGATCTCATTTTCGACGGCGCATCCTTCGCCTTCAATGCCGACAAGAATCTCGCCTTCCAGATGTCGCAGTTCGAGGAGCAACTGAACGTGACGACGTGGCGGCGCGGCACACTTGGCTGGACGTGCAGCGAGGGGCCGATGTCGCGGATACCCGAGGGCGAGGAGGCAAACTATCGCGCCTGCATGCTCGGCTTGCGCGACTACGTCAACAAGAACGGCTTCAAGGATGTCGTCCTCGGGCTTTCGGGCGGCATCGATTCGGCGATCTGCGCGGCGCTCGCCGTCGACGCGCTGGGCGAAGAGCGCCTGCGCGCGGTGATGATGCCTTATACTTACACGTCGAAGGACTCGCTGAAAGACGCGGAGGATTGCGCCCGCATGCTTGGATGCCGCTACGACATCGTGCCAATCTTCGAACCAGTGCAGGGCTTCCTGAAGGCGCTTGGCCCGATATTCGAGGGCACCAAGGAAGGCATTACCGAAGAGAATCTGCAGAGCCGTGCTCGTGGCACGATCCTGATGGCAATCTCCAACAAATTCGGTTCGATGGTGGTAACTACCGGCAACAAATCGGAGATGTCGGTTGGTTACGCCACGCTCTATGGCGACATGAATGGCGGCTACAATCCGATCAAGGACCTTTACAAGATGCAGGTCTACGGGCTCGCGCGCTGGCGAAACAGCCATGTGCCGCCCAACGTGCTTGGCCCCTCGGGCGAGGTGATCCCCAAGAATATCATCGACAAGG
>NZ_JBBNAM010000335.1:0-4038 GCF_037994425.1 Phyllobacterium sp. | reverse complement strand
CTTCTGAGGAGGCAACGGGTGTAAAGGCCGAGGGCAAGTTCCGCGCTAGCCACCGGGTCATTGCCGACCATCTGCGCTCATCGAGCTTCCTCATTGCGGACGGCGTATTGCCGTCGAACGAGGGCCGTGGTTATGTGCTGCGCCGCATCATGCGCCGCGCGATGCGCCACGCACAGCTGCTTGGGACGCGTGAACCGTTGATGTGGCGGCTGTTGCCGGCACTGGTACGCGAAATGGGTCAGGCCTATCCAGAGTTGGTCCGTGCCGAGGCATTGATCTCCGAAACCCTCAAGCTCGAAGAAACCCGCTTTCGCAAGACGCTCGACCGCGGCCTAGGCCTGCTTGGCGAAGCGACTGAGAACTTAAGCGAAGGCGGCAAGCTCGATGGCGAGACCGCCTTCAAGCTCTACGATACTTATGGCTTCCCCCTCGATCTCACGCAGGACGCGCTGCGCCAGCGCGGCATCGGCGTTGACACGGAAGCTTTTGCCGCGGCCATGGAGAGACAGAAGGCCGAGGCCCGCGCCAGTTGGGCGGGTTCCGGCGATGCGGCGACGGAAACGATATGGTTTTCGGTGCGTGACAAGGTCGGCGCCACGGAATTCCTCGGCTATGAGACGGAACAGGCCGAAGGCGTCATCACCGCACTTGTCCAGAACGGCGCGGTCGTCGAAACCGCGGGCGAGGGCGAGCCCGTGTCTGTCGTCGTCAACCAAACTCCATTTTATGGTGAATCCGGCGGCCAGCAGGGTGATACCGGCACAATCGCGGGCGATGGCTTTACTATCGAGATCAGCGATACGCAGAAAAAGAACGATGGGGTCTTCGTCCACATCGGCAAGGTGACAAAGGGCACGGCGAGGGTGGATGCGCCTGTCGAACTTGTGGTCGACCGTGTGCGCCGCACCCGCATTCGTTCCAACCACTCCGCAACGCATCTGTTGCACGAAGCTCTGCGCGAGACGCTCGGTACGCATGTCGCCCAGAAGGGCTCGCTCGTTGCTCCGGACAGGCTGCGTTTCGACTTTTCCCATCCGAAGCCGATCTCCGACACGGAACTGGCGGCAATCGAAGACATCGCCAACGAGATCGTTCTACAGAACGCGCCGGTTACGACGCGCCTCATGGCGGTCGACGATGCCATCGCCGAGGGTGCAATGGCGCTGTTCGGCGAAAAGTATGGCGATGAGGTGCGCGTCGTCTCGATGGGGACGGCGCTGCGTGGCGACAAGGTCGGCAAAAGCTATTCGACCGAGCTTTGCGGTGGCACCCATGTGCGTTCGACCGGCGATATCGGGCTCATCCGTGTCGTCTCGGAAGGCGCCGTCGCCGCTGGCGTGCGCCGTCTTGAGGCGCTGACCGGCGAGGCGGCAAGACGCTACCTCGAGGAGCAGGACGACCGTGTCAAAGCGATCGCCTCGGTATTGAAGGCGACACCGGCCGATGCACTGGCACGCGTTACCGCACTCGTCGACGAACGCCGCAAGCTCGAACGCGAACTCACCGAAGCGCGCAAACAGCTGGCCCTCGGCGGCGGCTCCGCGGGCGGAGGTGCAGCTTCGGAGACGGTCAATGGCGTCGGGTTCATCGGCAAGGTCGTGAGCGGCGTCAACCCGCGCGATCTGAAGCCGCTGGCGGATGATGCCAAAAAGAACGTCGGTTCAGGCGTCGTCACCTTCGTCGGCGTGTCGGAAGACGGCAAGGCAAGCGCGGTTGTCGGTGTCACCGACGACCTTGTCGGCAAATACAGCGCCGTCGATCTCGTCCGCGTCGCATCCGCGGCGCTTGGGGGAGCGGGCGGCGGGGGCCGTCCTGACATGGCGCAGGCCGGCGGGCCCGACGGCTCCAAGGCGCAGGATGCCATTTCGGCCGTTCGCCAAGCGCTTGCTGGCTAGGCACCTCACGATCCGAATTCGGCCTATAAGCCGGGCAAACGCGGCTTATAGGCGCCGTCGTGGCAAATATTATACTTATTGTTTAGAAGCAGTTGCTTTAAATCGGCAATAGAGTGTGCGATTATTTTGCGGCCAAGTACTAGATATTTCAAATAATTCCATTGCTCGATACAATCTTGGCGTGCAAAAGCAAATTTTGGCTCAATCAGAATGAGCACAATAGTCTTTATGCCTTTTTCGCGTTGTTGGATTTACTGACGACGATTGTAGAGGTGCGCCGAGCCATTTGTCGTTTGGGTTGGGGGACCTATGAAGCGAGTTTTGATACTGGCAATGGTCGCCGTTGGCGTGGGCGCTTGCCAGTCGGCAGGTGTGGTCAAGGATGTCCACATGGGAGCGCAGATCGCCTACGGGCCGGAAGTGTTTGCATCCTACACGGGGTTTGAATCGCTAAAGGCGCAGCCCTTCTATTCGACGAAATCGGGGTATGGCTTCACCACGCTCCGTGCATCACCGTTCAAGAGCGCCATTTCGGAGGCGTGGAGCTACGGCAAGCAATACGAGTACACGAAAGGTGCGACCGCAAAGTCAATGTGCCTTATCCAGCCATGCATGCGGGCTTCATATCAGTCCGGCATTGTTGCGATGGAGGAGGCGGATTTTCTAAACGCGGCAAAGGCCGGATTTGAATTCGAACTTGTCGGCAATAGTACCAAGGTCGTGGGTAAGGTTCCTGCGGCGGCGTTTCAGAAAGTGCTTGAGCAAAAGAGCAGACTTGGTCCGGTTGCTCCAGTCGCCGCGTCTGCGGCTGCTGCAATGGAAAAGCTCCCGCAGACAGCGGTCAAGACCGAAGAAACAGGCACCGACGAGGATAGTTGAGCCGCGGCTGTTACCCCTCGCGCGAACCTTGCGCTGCCGCGATGTGCATTGGTGCAATCATGTAACTGTTGAGGCCAGCGAGCACGGTCGGGTCGTTGTCGCCAAAGCGCACCGCTTCCGCGTGGTCATTAACCTCAAGAAGAGCAAGGCCAAAGGTGCCTTCCGGCGCATGCACAGGGCCATAGGCGAGGACAAGCCCGTCGTTGAAGTATTCCTGCACATAGCTCGCGTGCTGGCGCATCAGGTCTTGCTCGTCGTCATCCATGTCGTCCGCGAATGTCGGGCGTGGCGGGATCAGGCGGAAAAAGAACTGCTGCTTGCTCATCTTCTGTTCCCCTCTCATCTTCGTGGCGTTGGGCATAATACCCAAAATGACGCTTTATGGCGCGTCAATTTGCATGGACCTGCGAGGGAATTGCACAAGAAAGGATATTCAACGCAGTAAAAAACCCCGGCAAGAACCGGGGCTTTTCTATTCAGCGAGTGCAATTGACCCTCAGGCGGCCATCGCCTTCGACAGGTTCTCGTTGATCTTGTCGAGGAAGCCCGTCGTCGACAGCCAGGGCTGGTCCGGGCCGATCAGCAGTGCGAGGTCCTTGGTCATGAAGCCGGCTTCGACCGTGTCGACGCAGACCTTCTCAAGCGTATGGCTGAAACGCTCGAGCTCGGCATTGCCGTCGAGTTTGGCACGATGTGCCAGGCCCCGCGTCCAGGCGAAAATCGAAGCGATCGAATTGGTCGAGGTTTCCTCGCCCTTCTGGTGCTGGCGGTAATGGCGCGTGACCGTTCCATGGGCGGCTTCTGCTTCGACTGTCTTGCCGTCCGGCGTCATGAGAACCGACGTCATCAGGCCGAGCGAGCCGAAGCCCTGCGCGACGATGTCCGACTGGACGTCGCCGTCATAGTTCTTACAGGCCCAGACATAACCACCCGACCACTTCAGTGCCGAGGCAACCATGTCGTCAATCAGGCGGTGCTCGTAGAAGATCTTCTTTTCGGCAAACTTCGCCTTGAACTCGGAGTCATAGACTTCCTGGAAAATGTCCTTGAACCGGCCGTCATAGGCCTTGAGGATAGTGTTCTTGGTCGAGAGGTAGCAGGGAACGCCGCGATTATAGGCATAGTTGAACGAGGCATGGGCGAAATCCCGGATCGACTCGTCAAGGTTGTACATGGCCATGGCAACACCGGCGCCGGGCGCATCGTAAACTTCGTGCTCTATCGTCTGGCCATCGTCGCCGACAAATTTGATGGTCAGCTTGCC
>NZ_JBBNAM010000334.1:0-3345 GCF_037994425.1 Phyllobacterium sp. | reverse complement strand
CCTGTTGAGATTTTCCGAACCCCAACAGGATAAGCCGAAAGGCTGGAGGCGTGACTGTCCCTCGATCATCACCTGCATCTCAGTGATCCGTTCTCTCCAGAGGCGACCTCTTTCATGTCACCTCCTTTCAGCTAAGAAGGAATCACAAATCGGCCGATTCGAGAACCTGAATCAAAAAACGGGCGACGCGCTTTAGCCACACGCTCTCGTGCGCCTACTGACGGGCGTCATACGAGCCACCATTGGGTGTTGCTGTAGCCTCTGCGAGCTTTTCACGAGCAAGGCGCTGGAGTTCTTCCCCGTCGTATGTGCCTTGTTGCCACAGCGTCGTTAGTAGGATCGCGATTGCAGCGACTGCTCTTCGGTCTCGCTCGACACCGTTCTCACGGCACAAAGTTTTCAGCGCGAGTTTGATGGTGGAGGAATTAGGAACCATTTGCAGGTCTATGCCCATCAGTTACTTACCTTCCGAGTGCTCAAGCCTCGCGATCGTTCCATGGACATCGCCTCACGATTAGACCTGCTTATTTTTCTCGGCCCAAACTCTGTGCTCGCAAAAGGACTTTCCTGGTCGGCGGGACCGGGAAGTCCTTGATCTGTCGCCGCGCGGGTCTTGGGCTGTGCGACTCGCATCAACCAAGATTGCCTGTCATTGTTCGCTGAAGAAATCGGACTGGAGCCTGAATCTCGTTTGGACTTTAGTCTGACGGGCGCTCCCGCAGTCATCCATAGGCAAGCGTCTCAAACAACGGCTTGGTGTTTGCTCGTCGTGGACAGAATAGTACCCCGTCGGCGTGGGGGGCCAAGCGGGGCTCTTAGGCATTGCAGTGTGAGAAGGAAACGGCGGAGGTGGAAGATTGCCGTTCCATCCGCTCAAACGAATGAAACTGCGTTTGGTTCCGCCTGGCGAACTACGCATCCGCATTAACGCGGATGTTGGATTTTTCCGCCGCCGTGATGAAGGTGGCTCGCGCTCCCTCGGCGTTGGACCATGTTTCTAGCGCACTTGCGCATGCGGCGCGAGCCGCTTCCCAACCGTCGTTCCGCTTATCGTCCGGCCATCTGTTGGCAAGTATCTCGGCCATCTGCTGAACATTCGTCACGACGCGGTAGCCGCCTGGCTTTACGTCGATCGCTACTCCGAGCGGGCGGATATCCATTGGCTTCAACATCTCATCCTCCAATTTTACCCAAGACGATACAACCTAGAAGCCTTCCCGGTGGTGGCTCTAGCGCCGACGACTAGCTTTGAGACTTTACGCTCGAAAAGCTTGAACGTGTTTAAGTCGATCAGCAGCTCGTCGTTTGCTGTCATAGAGCCTCGCCAACAGCGCAATTTCCTGGTCCGTTGGCAAACCGTTTGCCCGTGTTCGATTGAAAACGGCTACCTGTCTGCACAGCCGCCGGTCGATTATTGCAACGACGCGTTCGGCAAACCTCAGATCCCTGTCGCGAAAATGTGTGTTTTTCATCGAGTAACACCAGTTCATATTCAAATGCCAGCGGGACACCCGCCTGCGGCGCTGGAGCGGAACTGCGGAGACTTTCAGGTCTGATCGCGAGCGTTAAAAGCATCCGGCCGATTAGCCGCGCTTCCGCCCTCGTTTGTCCAGCGATCAAGAGAATGGTCCGCCGTCGCCTCAAACATTTCCTCGCCACCGGCGACGCCCCTGTCTCTAGCAATTAAAGCGATCCCCAGCTCCTCTTCACTGACTATCCCCTTCCGGACCAGGCGCAGAAGGAACCTCGCCGCCTCAAGTGTTTCGCTGTCCATCTCAGTCCCCGAGCAGCGATATCCCGCTTGTTCAAGCACGCCTTCCAGCATCGTCATGTCTGTTGCATCAAGATATTCGTGGGGGTGTTTGGAAGACATATGGTCCTCCTTTGGTTGGGGCGAAGGTATTCAACCTTTACGCAACGGCGCCCGCTTCAAATGCCATTGACAAAGGAATCCTACGCGCTCGCTGGCGACATAGCAACGAGTTTCATTCTGGGGCTTCGAACTAGAGGTCCTGTTGCTCGACCTCAAGACGGAACCGGATCGAACCCTCTAGTTCTTCGGCAAAACCGAGTGCGGACTGAAGAACGGTTCTTTCATTCAAGGCGATTGATCCTTGATCCATAACTAAGATCGGCAATTCTATCTTGGCCGCGGTCGCGGTCATGCGAACATTAAATAGAAGTTGTCCACCGGGCCGCTCCTCAACCTTCGCCAATTCGAGACTTGCCATTGTCACGCTCCATGCTGGCAACCACTCGTCGCCAGATCACATGAGATCCGATATAGATGCCTCACCGCTCCCGGCCAGCCTACCATAGAGGATTTTCGCACTGAAAGTGGGTCGGTGGTCTCTCGCCGCGAGCTGCTGCTGGTCTGCACTGCAGTCAACCGCCCAAAGCGCTCTTCCTCAAGGAGACCCAAAGACGACGAATTTCTCGATCTGCGCTCGCTGAAAATAGGCGTGATCCATATTGCGAGTGCAACACCGCTGAATGTTGTTCCCAGGAAGGAAATTCCCGGCCAGCCGGACCGCGCGTAGATTGCAGTGGCGGCGCCTGCCGGCGCCCGAAACTCTTCACGATGGCCGACCGTCCGCTGCGAGGACACCCAACACGAAGAACGGACATTAGAGTTCTTGCCGCGCGCCCTATGCCAATTGTCGCCAGCTCAGCCCAAAAATCCAGAAAACCATCCCGCAAGGAGCGCCAAGGCTGCTACCATAACAACCAGTATGAAAACTCCGCGACCGTGCTTCGGCGGTCTCCCGGAATAGCGATCAGGGTCAGCCATCGTACTCGTCTCCAAAAATACGCCTTCGCTGAGGTCTGGGATGTCGACCCAAACCGGACATAGAGGCGCTATTTTTCTGGGCAGCGTTGCGCCAATTGGTGTTTGCATTATCAGGCCGAGCCGGTGCGAAGCATCGGAAGCGCCTCTGCGAATTAGCGTTGGCAGCAAAGCCCTTATGCCGGGCTCCACCCACTACGCTCGGCAATGCTTGAGCACGACCGTGTGACAGTTACGCGACGCGAGAAGTCAAATCGCAGATCTGGGATTGCGACGAATTGTCTGAGGTGGTTGTCCCAGCGTCCGGCGAGAAGCGTGAGCCGCCCTCCGCGCGGCACGGTTAGGGTTTCAACCTAAACGCGGGTTGAACTATCGCCGATCGGCGTCGTTGGCCGCCAACCTTTCCCGCGCCAGTTCAAGCTCCTTCTTCTGGGAGCTTTTCGAGAAGTTAGGTCTTGCTTTCCACCTCAAAGCCACCAAGCTCTTCGATTGGCAATTGAACCTCCGAAGCGACATTGCCTGGTGCGCCGTGTCCGCTGCGCAGCTTAGCGCGAGCG
>NZ_JBBNAM010000333.1:0-2223 GCF_037994425.1 Phyllobacterium sp. | reverse complement strand
GCCGTCAACGACGTCTTGCCATGGTCAACGTGACCAATCGTGCCAATGTTGACGTGCGGCTTGTTACGTTCAAACTTGCTCTTAGCCATCTGAGCTCTCCGTTATATGTTCGCCTGCTCAGGCTTCTCAACTTTCACGCGCAACCGATTGGTTACGCAAACTTCTTCTGGATTTCCTGCGCGACTGCCGTCGGAACAGGTTCGTAGTGATCGAACTGCATCGTGTACTGTGCACGTCCCTGGCTCATCGAACGCAGGTTGCTCACATAACCAAACATGTTGGCCAGCGGCACGTTTGCATTAACGACGGTCGCGATACCACGAGCTTCCGTGCCCGAGATCTGACCACGACGTGAGTTCAGATCGCCAATCACGTCACCGACGTAATCTTCGGGGGTTACAACCTCGACCTTCATGATCGGCTCGAGCAGCTGGGCACCGGCCTTCTGCGCACCTTCGCGGAATGCAGCGCGAGCTGCGATTTCGAAGGCGAGAACCGAGGAGTCCACATCATGGTAGGCACCGTCGATCAGCGTGGCTTTCACGCCGAGCATCGGGAAGCCTGCGAGCGGACCCGCACCCATGACGCTCAAGATACCCTTCTCAACGCCAGGGATGTATTCCTTCGGAATGGCACCGCCGACGATCTTCGATTCGAAGATGAACTCGTCGCCGTCATGCGGCTCGAAGATGACCTTGATGCGGGCGAACTGACCCGAACCACCGGACTGCTTCTTATGCGTGTAGTCGATTTCCGCCTTGCGGGTGATCGATTCACGATAGGCAACCTGCGGATTACCGACATTCGCCTCGACCTTGAACTCGCGACGCATACGATCAACGAGAATGTCGAGATGAAGCTCGCCCATGCCGGAAATGATGGTCTGGCCGGATTCTTCGTCTGACTTGACGCGGAAGGAAGGATCTTCAGCAGCAAGACGATTAAGCGCGAGGCCCATCTTTTCCTGGTCAGCCTTGGTCTTCGGCTCGATCGCGATCGAGATAACGGGTTCCGGAAACACCATGCGCTCCAGGATAACCGGCTTCAACGGATCGCAAAGCGTGTCACCCGTCGTGGTTTCCTTGAGGCCTGCCAGGGCAACGATGTCACCGGCAAATGCTTCTTCGATGTCTTCACGCGAATTGGAGTGCATCTGCAGCATGCGGCCGATACGTTCGCGCTTCAGCTTTACCGTGTTGTCGAGCGAGATGCCCTTGGTCAGCTTGCCGGAATAGATGCGGCAGAATGTCAGCGAGCCGACAAACGGGTCGTTCATGATCTTGAATGCCAGCATCGACAAGGGTTCTTCGTCAGACGACTTGCGAACTGTTTCCGCATCGGTCTTGGGATCAATACCCTTGATCGCAGGAACATCGACGGGCGAAGGCAAATATTCGACGACACCATCGAGAAGCGGCTGGACGCCCTTGTTCTTGAAGGCCGAGCCGCAGAATACGGGATGGAACTCTACGCGGCACGTACCAACGCGGATGAGGGCGCGAAGCTTGTCATTGTCCGGCATGTTGCCTTCGAGATAGGCTTCCATAGCAGCTTCTTCGACCTCAACGGCGGTCTCGATAAGCTTTTCGCGGAATTCTTCAGCCCTGTCCTTCAGGTCAGCCGGGATTTCGACGACATCCCACTGGGCGCCGAGCTGTTCGTCGCGCCAGATGAGTGCCTTCATTTCGATAAGATCGATAACGCCCTTGAACTCGTTCTCAGCACCGATCGGCAGCTGCATGACGAGCGCCTTGGCGCCAAGACGGGTCTTGACCATCTCAACGCAGCGATAGAAATCGGCGCCGGTCTTATCCATCTTGTTGACGAAGATCATGCGCGGAACATGATACTTCTCAGCCTGACGCCAGACAGTCTCAGTCTGCGGCTCAACACCGGCATTGGCATCGAGGAGAGCGATAGCACCGTCGAGAACGCGCAGCGAACGCTCGACCTCGATGGTGAAGTCGACGTGGCCAGGCGTGTCGATGATGTTGAAACGGCGCATCTTGCCGTCACGACCCTTCCAGAACGTGGTGGTCGCAGCGGACGTGATCGTGATGCCACGTTCCTGCTCCTGCTCCATCCAGTCCATGGTCGCGGCGCCATCGTGGACTTCACCGATCTTGTGCGACTTACCGGTGTAGTAAAGGATACGCTCGGTGGTCGTGGTCTTGCCGGCGTCGATGTGCGCCATGATACCGAAATTACGGTAGTCTTCGATTT
>NZ_JBBNAM010000332.1:0-5338 GCF_037994425.1 Phyllobacterium sp. | reverse complement strand
TACAATATGTATGGCTATACAGGTGTCGCTAAACCTGACAATCCAATTAGTCAACTGAGCTTGAAGCGAATTCCTGCGCGTGCGGCAAATTGACAGCCCACTGATTTGCCGGGCTAGAGCGAGTATTTCCTTTGTATGGCGTCCGTGGGAGGAGACCATACATTGCGGGGGTGTCGACGGATATTCATTTGCAACAGGTTGCCAGCCGATAGGGAGCAATCCACTCGGTTCGGGGTTTTGGGCTACGGGCAGTCGATGGAGCCAGCAGACAGCAATATCCAATTTGGCGGCTGCGCAACCCGAGTTCAGCGGACGCTCGCAAAAATGTTCACCGCGTGCCGCCCGCAGCCGCTGTCTGCCATGTATGACGCCACAACCGGAAGACGCCGCCGGGAGCCGTAGCTTGGAGCTGCATGTGTTTCCGAGCTACGAGGCATAGACCTTGGTTTAGGACAGGGAAACCTTTCGATCACTATCCTGCTCGGAACCCCGGGGGTAGATTGTCTTACGAGATCAATGAGAGAAGACTCTCCGGCGGCAGAGGTTTGGCAATGCACGGATCAACATCAGATACGGCTTTTGACCCCGCGTCCACCTATCCACGTTCTAGCGCTTGGAGCGCGGACGGCGCAGCTGGAACCCCTTCGGCGAATGACTGTTGGTGGGACCCGATGAGGATTGGTCAGTCAACGCACCTAGAGGGAGAACCCCTGTGCCACGACGCCGCGGTTAGGATTAGGGATCAAGCGCTAGAGGAAGCAGCCCAAATAGCGGATCAAGTTGCTGCCGGCAGGGACGAATTGTACCACGCACTCGCGGCTCTGGCCGGGCTGATTGCGGACGAAATCCGGTCGCAAAAACAGGGCAGTTTTTCTAATGTTGCCGGATAGACCCACCGCAGATGAAGCGCAGGCTCCCCTTGGACAAACCTACTGGCTCTTCAAAAGAGCACAAGGATTTGCCCGGCGTCAGTCATTCCGATTTCCGACGTTTCTGCGGGAGCGAGAGCAGAAAGAACACAATCTGCCGCCCAGCCGCAGCAGTCTGAACGCTGCGAAGAATAAGCTCCACGTCGCTTGCGACATTTTGTTCCGCTTCGTGAAAGACCTCTAGATTTGTGTCGTGCAAGTTTGTATGGAGGTTGGCCATACTTGGATGGAACAATTGTCTTTGTCTGGGCGCGCTTGAAAGGATCATCCATCGGCATTTCGATCGCCAGATCTCGAATTTGACCTCGAAATGCATGGCGAAGCGCGACTCTATCACAAACGCTCCGCGACTGGATGTTGCCTGGCTCCCGGCTGAAGGATGAGGCCCAATCTGCTGGTTTTCCCGCACCTCAATGCAGCAAATATCACTCTCAATGTCCTCAAGACGGTGAAGGAGGCGCTGCACGTTGGGCCGATCCTGCCGGGCGCGGCGCGGTCCAGCCCATATTTTGACGCCCTCGGTCACCTCGCGTGGTCAATATGACCGTGTTTGCGGCCGATGAAGCGCATGAAAGCGCCGGCAGAAAGCCAGCGAGAGCGCCAACTGAAGGTCAGAGAGATCGACGAAAAGAGAAATTTTAATCCCGCGCCCACGCCGGCAACGACGGCGGTGAACCTAGAGACTCGCCGATCTATCCCCGCTCCCGAGGGTGGAGCTCTCATTCGACTGCAGGTCGGCCTTGAGGACGCTTCATATCTTATCGAGAACCTGAGTTGGGGGTTTGCGGCAGAGGCGGCCAGTTGACCGCCTCTCGGGCTGCGGGCTCTTGCCGGAGCAGTTCGTGTTTGAAAAAGGCGGCAGCCGTGCTGCCAGATTAGGAGAATAGAACATGACGGATACGACAGACGAACGCGCCAATAGCCGAGCCGCGATGGATGGCGAAATCGGCATCCTTGCGCGCCGTAAGATTGAGGCCGGCATTATCGCGCCGATCTATGAAGAGATGCGGCAACAGATCGGCGAGGAAGCGGCTCAAGGCATTATCGATACCGCCATCCGCAAGGCTGCGATCAAAGCCGGCGAGTATTTTGCGGCAAGGACACCCGGAGGAACGACACTGCGAACGTTTCAGGAACTGCAGGATCTCTGGACGCAGGACGACGCGCTCGTCATCGAGGTCACCAAGGCAACCGACGACGAATTCCATTACGACGTCAAGCGCTGTCGCTACGCCGAGGCCTATCGCGAGATGGGGCTCGGCCATATTGGCCACCTGCTGTCGTGTAACCGCGATGGCGTCTTCTGCACCGGCTACAATCCCCGCATCACGCTGGAGCGTATGCAGACGATCATGGAAGGGGCCTCGCATTGCGACTTCAAGTACCGCATCCATGATGCCCCGCAGGAGAACGCTGAATGACGGCGGCCCTTGCCATCGATGTCGAGCGGCTCTGGTCCGATATCCTTACGACTGCGCGCTTCGGTGCCTTTGGCGAAACCGGCATGAACAGACTCTCGCTAGGCGCGGCGGACGCAGAGGTGCGTCGCTGGTTCGAGGCGGAATGCCGGGCGCTCGGTTGCGTTGTGGAGGTGGACCGCATCGGCAATATGTTCGCGACTTTGCCGGGTGCCAAGCCGGGCCTCCCCGCCATCGCCGTCGGCAGCCATCTAGACACCCAACCGGCGGGTGGGCGTTTCGACGGCA
This sequence comes from Phyllobacterium sp., assembly GCF_037994425.1. Classification (NCBI taxonomy): domain Bacteria; kingdom Pseudomonadati; phylum Pseudomonadota; class Alphaproteobacteria; order Hyphomicrobiales; family Phyllobacteriaceae; genus Phyllobacterium; species Phyllobacterium sp. Next base: position 2,703 of record NZ_JBBNAM010000332.1, on the reverse strand, counting down.
TTCTCGGCGTCTTAGCCGGGGTGGAGATCCTGCGGGTTTTAAACGCGTCAGGTCGGAAGCTGCGCCACCCTTTCACCGTCGTCAACTGGACTAACGAGGAGGGCTCCCGCTTTTCTCCCGCCATGATGGGTTCCGGTGTTTTCTGCGGCGTGCATCATATCGCTGACATCTATGCTCGCGCGGATAGGGATGGTGTGACGGTGGGTGCGGCGCTGGAGGTGCTAGGGTATTGCGGCGCGCATAGCCCGGGCCATTTACCGATGGCGGCGTATCTGGAACTCCACATCGAGCAGGGGCCGGTGCTGGAAGCAGGGGGAGGTGCGGTCGGCGTCGTCACCGGAGTCCAAGGGATTTGCTGGCTCGATATCCGCATCCGAGGCACGGAAGCGCATGCCGGTGCTTTTCCGATGTCGCAACGCGACGATGCGCTTGTCGCGGCAGCAAAGGTCGTGCTCGCCACCGAGACTGTCGCCCTGAAGCATCGGCCGGGCGTCGCGACGGTGGGCTACATCCATGCGTCACCCAATTCCCGCAACGTGGTGCCCGGTGAAGTGCACCTCGAAATCGACATTCGCCATCCCGATGAGAGCGGACTTGCCTCGATGCAGGTTGAGTTGACTGAAGAGATCGTGCGGCTCGCACCAGCGGCTGAGGTTTCCATCGTTTGGCGTAACGCGCCGGTCCATTTCGACTCGTCGCTTCGGGGGGTGATCCGTCAGGAGGCGAAAGAGCTCTCACTTCCGGCGTTGGACACGGTCTCTGGTGCAGGTCACGATGCTGCCCATCTGGCATCAAAAGTGCCGACGGCGATGATCTTCATTCCATCGCGCGACGGATTGTCCCACAATGAGCGCGAATATTCCTCCCCGCAGCAATGCGCAGACGGCGCAAACCTGCTCCTGCGGAGCGTGCTTCGCGCCGACGAACTTTTCCATGGCTGATCTGGGAGGGACCGAACGATGCCTTCCCCCTCAAGCAAAGTCAACTTCACGTAAGGAGTCTCCCATGACAGAATCGTTTGCAGTAAAAGGCGACCTGCTGATTGGTGCCGCTTCGTCCGGCGACAATCGTTCCCTCTACGCAATCAACCCCGCGACGGGGGCAAAACTAGAACCGGCCTTCGCGCTTGCTAGCGAAGCGGATGTCGCTCGCGCGTGCGCTCTTGCCGGAGAGGCATTTGACGCCTACCGTTCGGTTGCGCTCAACGCCCGCGCAACCTTCCTGGAAAAGATCGCCGCCAACCTCATGGAAATCGGAGAGGCGCTGATCCAGCGCGCCAACGAAGAAACGGGCCTGCCGTTTCCGCGCCTGGAAGGTGAGCGCGCCCGGACCGTTGCACAGCTGCGGCTCTTCGCTCAGGTGGTTCGCGCCGGAGATTGGCTCGATCTTCGAGTCGACCCGGCGTTGCCGGAGCGTAAGCCATTGCCGCGTCCCGACCTTCGTCTGCGTCAAATTCCGCTGGGCCCGGTAGCAGTCTTCGGTGCCAGTAACTTCCCGCTCGCATTCTCGGTTGCCGGCGGTGACACGGCATCAGCGCTTGCCGCCGGTTGCCCGGTCGTCGTCAAGGGGCACCTTGCCCATCCGGGCACGGGGGAGCTGGTCGCCCGCGCGATTCGCGCTGCCGTCGCCGCCTGCGGCCTGCCAGAAGGCACGTTCTCGTTGCTGAACGGCACGAACGAGACGGGTGCCGCCCTGGTCCGCAATCCCAACATCAAGGCGGTAGGTTTCACTGGCTCACGCGCCGGCGGTATCGCGCTGGGGGCGATCGCGGGCCAACGCGCGGAGCCAATCCCGGTCTATGCCGAAATGAGCAGCATCAATCCGGTCTATCTGATGCCCGCAGCCCTCGCGGGGCGTGCGGAAGCGCTTGGCAAGGCCTTCGTGGACTCGCTGACGCTCGGGGCTGGCCAGTTCTGCACCAATCCAGGTCTGGTCTTCGCAGTCGACGGGCCTGACCTGGAGCGCTTCATCGCGGCTGCGATCGGGACGATCTCCGGGCGCGCGCCGGCTCCCATGCTGACACCTGGGATTCATGCGGCTTTCGACGAGGGAGTTGCCAGACTCGCCAACAGTAAAGGCATCAAGACGGTGGGCCAAGGTTTACCTGGGGAAGGCGTCAATCGCAGCCCGGCCATTTTCTTCGAAACGGACGCAGAGCACTTCCTCGCCGACGAGAGGCTCGCCAACGAAGTCTTCGGCGCTAGCGGGCTGCTCGTGCGTTGCAAGGACGTAGAACACTTGATGGCAGTTACCGAGAGGCTGGAAGGGCAGCTTACCGCGACGCTTCATATGGATACTGACGACTACGCCGACGCGCGCAAGCTTCTGCTCGTGTTGGAACGCAAGGTTGGACGAATACTCGCGAATGGTTGGCCGACGGGCGTCGAAGTCTCTCACGCGATGGTTCATGGCGGTCCATTCCCCGCAACCTCGGACGGCCGCACTACCTCGGTCGGTACACTTGCGATCCGACGCTTTCTTCGCCCAGTTTCCTATCAGGATCTGCCGCCTGAGCTATTGCCGCCGGAATTGAACGAGGTCCTTGAAGGCTTTCCGCACTTGCTGGATGGCCTACGGAGGTAAGGCTGCAGTTGTGAATTAACACATGTGGGCGGCCTTCCCGCTGCCCACATGTGTTGTGTGGGTCGCTCGTACGGGCAAGGAAGCTTGCTCACTCTGGCATTCTTGTATCGGTGCCCCAAA
>NZ_JBBNAM010000331.1:0-1482 GCF_037994425.1 Phyllobacterium sp. | reverse complement strand
GTCCCTAGTACGAGAGGACCGGGATGGACATATCTCTGGTGGACCTGTTGTCCTGCCAAGGGCATAGCAGGGTAGCTATATATGGACGGGATAACCGCTGAAGGCATCTAAGCGGGAAACCCACCTGGAAACGAGTATTCCCTATCAGAGCCGTGGAAGACGACCACGTTGATAGGCCGGGTGTGGAAGTGCGGCAACGCATGAAGCTTACCGGTACTAATAGCTCGATTGGCTTGATCGTTCTCATTGACTATGCTCATCAGGCTTTGCCTGATGATGCTTGACCTTTTGTCCTCACGCGCCAATGGCGCTGCGGACGGCGCGCCGGACAACCGGCGACGCGCTTTGCGCTTGCGGCCTTCTGGCCGAAGGTGCCTCGCGAAAGGTTCAAAGACGTGTTCAAATAAAAAGGATGTGAAAACATCCACCAGCTTCTCAACACAAGTTGCGCTTCGCTGACCTGGTGGTCATGGCGGGGTGGCTGCACCCGTTCCCTTTCCGAACACGGCCGTGAAACGCCCCAGCGCCTATGGTACTTCGTCTTAAGACGCGGGAGAGTCGGTCGCTGCCAGGTCTGCAAAACGCAACTCGTGTAAATCTTCTCATTACGAAATTTACGGCCCAAAGCCGATCAAAGGGCCGCTCATAAAGCGGCCTTTTGTGTTTGGTGCCATATGATACGAGACAAATTGCTTCGCAATTTGCTCGGCACAGATCCGTAAATCGCAAAGCGATTTACGTAGCAGCGACAAATCCAAAACGGATTTGTCGCGGGACGGATAAACTGCTTTGCAGTTTACCTAGGTAACGCGGGGTGGAGCAGCCCGGTAGCTCGTCAGGCTCATAACCTGAAGGCCGCAGGTTCAAATCCTGCCCCCGCAACCAAATCCTTACTAAACCTCCCCCGAAATCTAACCGCACGCCGCTTATCGCTGCCGCAAAGACTTCGTCTTCGCTAGCGATGCTCGCTCCTCGTTCCCCAATGCTCATCATAACCGCATGGGTGCGAAACCCGAACAGGGCAAAAAGCCTGCAAACGAAACCAATTAAACAAGCCCGCCGCAAAGCGGGCTTTTTTTATTGGCGCGAGAAGCGGCTACGCCCATCGTCTTTAGCCACCGCAGCCCGCCACAATGCCAAAATTTATCTCATCCTCGCAAAAACCGCAGCTAGGCGGAATAAATCGGCAGCTCCGTTGTCAACGTTTCGGTTCGTCGTAAACATAGTGGGCTAATCCTTATCCGGTATTCACGCCTACTCTCGAAAATTCGAATGTGCTAAAGTAATCTTGCGTGGTGCTTCAAGTTTCCGCGCACGGATTTCTTTTGGTCTTTCCAGGTCTGCTGTCTCGTTCAGCCGGCGTATTTGTTTTCATGCCGTAAATCGATGAACTTTCCAGGAGGGGAACAATGCGAAAATATGCATCTTCTCGATCGGCAATACGGCGCAGGGGGCGTTGGTTTCCGTTTGGGCTATCGGTAT
>NZ_JBBNAM010000330.1:0-16002 GCF_037994425.1 Phyllobacterium sp. | reverse complement strand
CGTGGCCGGCGACCAGTTCCTCCCGGGCGTCGGCCGGAGGGGCCATCCGTGTGAACGGCGTTTGCGGTTCGTCTCGCTCTGCCCGATAGCTGGCCTCGGTCATCTGCGCCGTTTCGAGCGCCAGCGTGAACGCCTGCTTGTACAGCGTCCCCAGCCGTTTCGCCGCCCACTCGTAGAGCTCGGTCGAGGAGAACTTGTCCTTAAGGTAGGTTTCGATGTTCGCAGCGTGCTCGGCCTCCGCCTCCTGCGCCTTGAGAGCCTTCTGGGCAAGGTCAACCTGGATGTCGCGCACCACAACCCGCCGGCGCGCCTGCAGCACCCCCAGGGCCGCCTCGTTCAACTCCTGCGTCCAGGTCCGCTCGCGCAGAACCAGCTCGGCCTGTTTGCGATGCACTCCTGCGAGGAACGTGTACATCTCCGCCGCGGCCTTCTTGTTGCGGGCCTTGGCAGAGGCGGCAGCAGCAAAGAACGCGCCGCCGATCGACACCCCGACGCCCGCGCCGAGCGGCTTTGCCGCCGCCTCGAAATTCGGAATGATGCCGAGCACCGCGGCAAGGGTGTCGAGCAGCGACGCATCGAATGTCGCCTTCACCGCCTCGAACCCCGACTCGAGCTCCATCTGCTCTTCCTGCAGCACCTTGCCGGCGGAAAGCTGCCGGATGCCCGAGACGCTTTCGTCCGCTGCGGCGAGGAACAGCCCCGGCGCACCGGCGCCCAGGAAGGCCCCGACCTTGGCGAGGTCTGGGATCACCGAAAGGGACTCGAACTTGATCTTGTCGGCGTCGACGAGAGTCAGCGAGCGCGCGGGCCGCACCTGGAATGGCACGAAGAACAGCGCTTGCTCCGGTCGCTCGCCTAGGAGGTCAGCAAAGTGGTACCAGCGCTCGCGCAGCGAGTCCTCCTCATGCTGTGCCACGTCGCGCTCCGCCTCTGCCTCCTCGACCTGACGCTTGCGCATCTCCGTCATCAGGTCGCTCATTGCCTTTTCGTGGGTAGCGCGCTTGCGGGCGAGATCCTCGACATCGCGCCGCTCGCGTGTCGAAAGCAGCAGCTCGCCCAGCCTGATCACCGCAGCGGTGAGCTCCGCCGCCCGTTGCCGCATCACCGCGTAGCGCTGGCGCGGAAGCGGCTGGGTGATAGCGGAATAGACCAACGAAATGTCGACTCCGGCCGCCACCGCTTCGGCAAACAGCGCCGGATCGACCTGGGGGGAATAGAGCGGCAGCTGTATCTGCACGCCCTCGATGTTCATGCCGTTGCGAACCTTGTACAGCCGGTCGGCGACGAGATCCCAGAGGGCGAGCAGCTTGTCGTTACGCGGAATGCCGAAATAGCCGATGGCGCCGCGCTGCAGGACACCGGTTGAAGCAGCGTCGCCCCCGCCTGCCGAGCTCCCGACCGCGCTGCCCAGCTTACTCTCGAGCGCGAACATGACGTTGCCCATGGCATTGAGGTTGGGCCTGAGTTCGGCATAGCTCATCGCCGGTAGCGTCGCGCGTTGCGGTATCGTCTCGGGCTTCTTGCCCATCTCACGCGCGGCGATCAGGTAGAACGGAAACGCCTGGTTCACGCTTTCCGGGGTGAAGGCCGACAGCAGTTTGTCGCCGGCCGCGACATGCAGCTTTACATCGAGCGCAACCACCCACTTGCGGTAGGCAAGCGGCCTGAGCCGGGCGATGCGGTGCGCCTGGAAGGGATGCAGCCGCATGGCATCGATCTGAGCCAGCACGTTCTGCTTGCGCGGATCGCCATCGGGCAGCGACAGGTACGAGAGCATCGTCTCGAGGCGCGTGCCGTCGATGTTGCGCAGACCCTCGAAGCGCCAGCAGCCCTCGGGGTCGGTTGCGAAGGGCGTGTAGATCGACTGGTGCAGCAGTTCGATGGCGGCCTCGTGCTGGCCGTTCTCTGCGAGCTTGGTCACGAGTGTCACGGGAGCATGGAAGAAGAGTTCCCAGTTGTAGTTGCCGTAGGGCGTAGACTGCGCGAAATCCATGCCTTCGGATGCGGGGGCCGTTACCCGTTCCTTGTTGGGGCTCGCCGTCTTGCTGAAGGTACGGTTGGCAGGCACGGTGCCTTTCTGCATCCCCGGCGTGAGCAGCGCCGGGAGGCCGTCGCGCCGCACCACTTCGACGAACTCGTCGGCGAACGGGTGGTGGAACGGTGTCACCGACAGGTTCAGCGCCGGCACGTCGACCGCCCGGAAAGTCGGTCCGAGGTAGCCGATTTTGTCGATGCTCACCGTGTCCGCCCAGATCGGGGCATCGGGCTTAGCTGCCGTCTCGGCGAAGTAGAGCGGCGTGAAGTCGCTGACCATCGCGGCAACCCAGGGATTCTTGACAGGCTTGCTGGAGGAGGCCACCAGCGGCGCGACCACGGCGAGATCCCAAGGCTTGGTCTGGATTCCCAGGTCCGGCTTGAACTCGGGTTCGGTGACCTGCTCGTAGATGGTGCCGGAGCCCAGGCTCGGCTGCGCCAGATACGAGCGTCCATCGAGATCGAGGAACATCGGCGCGTTGAACTGCGCCTGGTAGAACTGGTTGAGCGTCGTGAACCGCATGTCTTCGCTGGTCGAGAAGAGCTTCTCGCCGTCGGGCTTCTTCGCCGTGGCGACGACCTTGATGTCGCCGCGGGCGCGGAACCCCATGAACGACGCGCTGGCCTTCGAACTGCCGAGCATGCGGAAGTGGTCGCCGCCCATCCCGCCGCCATCGCCGCCAAACACCGTCATTTCACCGGTGCGCGCAAGCGTGAACCAGGCCCGCCCCATGGGACCGGTGGCGCCCGACCGTGTGGCGAGGATGAGATCGAGCGTTTCGCCCTTGGGGTTCGCCTTGAGGACGAACTGCGAGGGGTCGGGATTGCGAGGCGTGTGTGGAACGGCAGCACCCCAGTAGTCGACGATCCCATCGTCGTCCCACTCGAGAGGGACCTCGTCCGACTTGTACCACCAGGTCTCGAACAGCACCGAGGACTGCTGGGGCGGGGCCCAGCCACTAGGTTGCCGGGTCGTCCAGTTGAGCTTGACGTCCCAGTACTTGTTTGACCGCGTGGGCGTCACCTTGAGGTCGACCTGTTGCGGCGGGGGCTGATCGACCTTCCGGCGGAAAGTGGGCCAGAACAGATAGACCTGTCCCCTCCATGCCACCGGCAGGACATGTACGCCGGCCTCCTGCGGTGCCCCCGAGTTGCCGTCGCGGGCCTCCTGGCGGTCCGGATCGATGCCCTCGATCTCGACTTCTATCGGCTCCCAGTTGGTCCACTCCTCGTGATGCTGATAGCGGTTAAGCCGCCGGTAGAAATACTTACGGACGGCCCCGCCGCGCGAGCGCCCCACTACGTGGAGAACCGACTTGAAGTAGAGCGCCTCGCGGCCTTCGAAGGTCTCCTGCAGGTAGGTGCCCATGACCTCGAGGGCCGAGACCATGCTGAATTCGCTGAGCAGGGTGCGGTACGCCATCTCGGCGTTGACGGGAGTGACGTCACCCTGCCCCACCGTCGACTCGAAGGTCTTGAACGCAGGCGACTTGTTGTCCCGCCATGACGGCTCGAGCAGGTCCTCAGGATTGGTAAGGGTCTTGCAGCGCGCCGCCCAGACCGGCTGGCGCGAGATCGTCTTCCATTCCTCGACGTCGATCTGCTCCGGCTCGACGCCGCTGGCGCGCTCGAAACCCATGAGGCAGCGAACCACGTAGATCTGGACCGCAAACATCGCCTGCCGGATGCGTGCGGTCAGCACGAATGGGTTGATACCCGGGTCGATATAGAGCAGGTCGAACAGCTCCTCGGCGCTGCCCAACCCCTCGCGCTGGAGCAGGAAGGCGACGAGCGCGTCGCGGCTCTGCTGGCGGATCGGATCGGAAAGCTGGCGCGATAGGTCGAGCCAGCTCGAACGCGCGTGACGCGACGACACGCCCGAGGTGAGGCTCTTGAGCGCCTGCGGCGTGACCGGATCGGTTGTCAGGGCGACGAGGTCGGCGACCGGCATCGGCACCCGCTGCATCACCCTGAGGCGCTGGCCGAGCGCGTCGAGGGCGGCCACCGGCGCCTTGCGCGCCTGGGCATCGTCAAGGGCGGCCACCCCCGCACGCGGCACCGCTGCGACCAGCTCCGCGCTGCGATCGAGCCAGCTCGCAACCGCTGCGAACGTCGCGTCCACCCAGCCCCTGTTGGCGAGCGCGCGAACGGCCGCCGCGAATGCCGCAGGCCGCCGGGTTTCGGTGGCGAGCCTGACCAGCGCCGGCAACGCTTCGAGCGCTGCCGCAATTGCTGCGGTCTCGGCTGCTCCGCCGGGAATGGTGGCAATGGCCGAAACCGGCAGCACGGCGGCATCGCCGACCGAAAGCAGGAAGCCCGCGGCGTCGAGATCGGCCGCCAGCACCACGACTGCAATCCGGTCAAGGCCGTGCAGCAGCGTGACAACGGGCCCGACATCGGCGCCCTCGGCTCGCCGTGCGGCAAGCAGCGAAATTGCCGGTGCGTCGTCGACGCGCAGCAATGCAGGCCGCGGCGCGCCGTCGACCGTTGCATCCACCAGAAGCCGGCTAACGACTTGCGCCGAAAGATCGAAGGCGCCGCTTACATAGGTCAGCACCGCGCTGCGCCGCCGGACTTCGCCTGCGGCTTTGCGGGCGGCGATCTCCTCGTCGGAGAAAGGACTGCCCGCGGTCGCGCGATCCGCCTCCTCCCGGCGGTCGGCATCGTCGAGCTGGTGCAGCGGATCGAGCAGCTCATTGAGCCCGGAACGGAGGGCCGTAATGGCTTCGTCGCTCCGTCCAGCCTTTGACGGGCGGTTGGCGAGAAGGTCGAGGATATCGGAGGTCCCTCCGATCGTCCGCAACCGCTTCACCCGGGCCACAAGAGAAAGCACCACGTCCGGAGTGAGTGCCGCGGTATCGGTGAGTTTGACCCCACCGGTCGCCGTCACCAGCTTCCCGAGCTCGACGGGTTCGATGGCGAGCGCCTTTGCGAGGACCGCTGCGCGATGGATCGCGGACGCGCTGCCAATAGTGAGCTTTGCGACCCCAAGCGCGGTCGCGAGGCCGGCGAGCTTGTCCACCGACATCGACAGCACCGCCCCAAGGCCGGCGTATCCGTCGGCGACAGGTCGATCCACCGTGAGCGGGGCTCCCTCCGGTCCGCGGCGGAACTCCGGATGGATACGGGCGAGACCCAGGGGCGGAAACAGCGTGTCGTAGAGCGATGCCGTGCCGTGGGTCGAGATGTCGGCCACCAGACTCGCCGCCACTGGCCACGGCACATCGAGCATCGCCTTGAGCTGGCCCAGCCTGGCGAGGTGATCGAGAAGGTCCGCCGTGAATGTCGGGCGCGCGCTGCCGCCCACCGCGCTCAACAGCACGTCGAGGTCCGAAAAGCTGACCTGCATTCGCTTGGCGAGCCGGACGAAACGGTGGAGCGCGAGCCATTCGGCCTCCTCGGCCAACAGGCTGGCGTCGAGGTGCCGCAACCACATCTCGTCAGGACTGCACCCGATTGGCGGCTGCAGCACGATGGTCGTCGACAGACGATCGGCCCGCGCATCGAGCCAGGACTGGACCTCGGCCAGCGTCAGGCCGCCCAGCGCCAGGGCCTTCGCCTCCTCGCTGTCTGGCGCCAGCACGAAGCCGGGCGCCCGGATCGCCTTGAGCTGGTCGACATCAAGGAAGATGCGCGACATCAGTTCGGACGCATTGCCGGTTGGCACCTCGCCGCCGACGAAGCGTGTTCGCACCAGTTCGACCAATTGCACGAAGCTGATCTCGAATGCCTTGAGCAGGGCACGGACGTTCGCGACCCGATCCACCCAGCTGGCGCCGCCACCGAAGAGGTCAGCGGTGGCGACGGGCGCGTCGACGCCGGCAAAGGTCTTTCCGGTCAGGATCTCGTAGTCGCCGCGGAAGAGGCCGAGGAACTCTGCCGTCCACGCCGCCTGCTTTGCCGCGGCGTCTGCGGTCGCAAAAAGGTCGATGACCTCGGCCCGGCTCGTCCCCCCGTGCTTGAGCTGGATGCGGGCCGTCACGAGCAGGCGATCATAGGGTAGCGACATGGGAAAGACCGCCCCACCCAGCACCGCATAGGCGTCGGCCGAGACGTTCTCCGGCGCAGCCGAAAGTTCTGCACCTGTCACCCCGGGGGAGGACTCGTAGGACTTGAGCGGCACATCGCCGCCGCTTGCCACCAAGGTCTCGAGGATCTCGTTGATGAGATCGATGGTCGGAATGGTGGTGTTCGTGTTCTCGCAGGTCAGCTTGATGTGGGCGAGATCCGGCCTGCGGCCGACGATGCCGGGAGGTCCGCCAAGCGTGAGCGACTTGTTCGGGTGGCCGATGAGCACGTCGAGGGGCGTGACCCCTGCGGCGTTGGGAAGGCAGCGCTTGTCGAGGAACTCGAACAGGTCGACGAGATAAGCCGCCGGTCCCGTCACCGAGCGGCAGTCGTCGCAGTCACACATCTCAGCGCCGCCGAACATCTGGTTCCAGTCGACGACGGGCGTGACCACCGCGCCGGCACCACCTTCGCCCTCCCCTTCTTCCTCCGCTGGTGGATCGCCTTCGGCCTCCGTCAGGGAGAGCATGTCGAACGCGCCCGCGGGCAGGACGTCGTTCTCGTCCTGGTAGCCGCCCACGACCAGATTGGCGACCGTATCGGCAATCGCCCGAGACCGGTCGTGCACGTAGGAGAGCAGCACCGAGTCCCCTTCGGTGACGCCTGGAATCTGGCCGACGAAGGCGCTCTTGCTGTACCGGGCGATGTCGAGTGCGCCGTGGAACGGCAGGCCGTTGCTCGACCGCGCCAGGGTCAGCTTACCGAGGATGCCGGGATCAGCACTCACCTTGAACAGCCGCGCGATGCGCCGCACGCCCTCGATGGCCGCTTCCTTCTCGACGCCATCGTTCATCCCCTCGAACAGGACCTCATCATTGCTTGCGACGAGCTCGTCGAAATCGTCCGAAACGAGATCGAACGTGGTCTTGCGAACGGCGGCATTTAACAGGGCAACCGTGCTGGCAGGGACGGCGGCGCGATCCTGCTCCGACCAGTTTTCCGCAAGCCGCGCAACAACGGCGGTCGGGTGTGCCGACTCCATCAGCCCGGCGATCTCACTGACATAGATCGCTTCCGCATTGTCCCCTCCGCCCGGCACACCTCCAACCTCCGCAACAAGCGCGGCGATGCGCTCCCGTCCCACGTTGAGCGCCAGCTCGCGTACCGACCTTGCGGTCGGGGCCTCCGCCTTGAGCGCCGCCACGAGCGCCTTGTTGTTCGCGGTCAGCGTTCCGAGCTGCAGGGTGTACTTGAGGTCTTCGACATCGAAGTCCGGATTGCTCGCGCTGAGCTCAGACCAGAACTGGGCGCCCGTCGCCGCGTTGCGGGCGTTGGCGATCAGCGTCACGCGCTTGTCGGGATCCTCGATGACGGCCGCAATCACCTCGTCGATCGATCCCGACGCCCCGGCGTTCACGTCACGGATCGCGGCCTTGACCGCGGCGCCATGCAGCCTGGCTGCAAGTTCTGCCGGATCATCGAGGCCGGGAATGGTCAGGGCTTCGATGGCGGCCTGCAGCGTCGTTGCCAGTTCCGCCACCGAGTGCGTCGCGAAGGCCCGCGCATCGCGCGCCCCGAGGTGCCGTGCAAGGCCATAGAACGCCGCGGCTGGGACGTTGTCGAAGCGGTCCCCCACCAGACGGTGAGCAAGCACGAGATCGGCAACCCGCTCGACGCTTTCGCCGACCTCGCGTGCCGCAAAGGTGACGTCGCGGCTCTTGGCCTCGTCGAATCCGACGAGCGGAACCCGCTCCGTGAGCGGAGCCAGGGCCGCGATCAGCCGGTCGAACTCCGATTGCCCGCCGGCGCGCAGTCCCGACGCACGGATCCGCACCAGTTCGTCCAGGCGTGCGACGATGCCGAGGCTCTTCTCATCCTCGGGAACGGGAACTGGGCTGCTGATGAAACCACCCGCGCTCACCGGCAGCCTTACGATCTCGTGGTCTTCGATCGGTTCTTCGCCACGGTACAGCACGAAGATGAGGTCGGCACTCTTTCCTGCAGGCGTCTCGGCGTCTTCGGCCGCGAACGCTTCAGCGCTGTAGCGCAGCTCGAAGGCTCCCTCAGGATCGGTTTCCACCGTGCCGAGGTGATCGCGGAATGTGCCAATGTCGCGATCGAAAATCTCGAGCCTGATACCCTCGAGGGGACGACCATCCCGGTCGACGACGGTGCCGCGAACCCGGAAGCCGTCCTGCTCGCCATCCGGCCTCACTACCGGCCGCTCGACCTCTAGATCGACGCGGAGGTCTTCCGCATGTTCGTGGCGATCGCTGCGCGCCAGTTCATGGCCATCGCGAGCATGGGCAGAGACGACGGGGTCGACGAAATCCTTCGCCATGACAATCCCGTCCCAGCCGCCGGTGTACCAGGTCGGATCGTAGAAGGCCTGATAGGCGCCGTCGGCATTGGTGACAGCTTCTGCGCACCAGATGCCGGCGAGGTTGTCGCCATCGGTGACCCGAACGGCCAGCCCCGCGATCGGCCGGCCCTCGGGGTCGACGACCCGCCCCGCGACCCGATAGAATATGCGCTGCTCAAACAGCAGCAGATTGACCGCCTGGGCGGTCGCCGCGTCGACCTCCCCCGGGTTAGGGGCGGCAATGTTGAGCTCCTCCTGCAGGCGCCTGACCATTGCCCTGGTGCCGGGCCCGTAGCTCGACTCCTCTGCCTCGTCGTTGGGAATCTCGGAGTACCCGAGCTTGCGCAGCAGGACGTGCAGGCGACTGACGGCGAGGCCGATCGAACCGATGAGCAGCGTTGCAAGGGCAAAGAGCGGTACGGACATTTCAGCGGACCCCCGACTTCCCGGATTTATTTGTACTTCAGTCTGACAGGTGACTTTCCTACAAGTATTATGCCGGCGTTGCGGTCATTCTTCAGCAGTCGTCCGGCGTTGCTCATTTCACGTTTGTCAGGAACCCAGCTCTTGCCTCCACGAATAGTGTCGACTGTCTGGATATGAACTTTGTCCGTCGCGGACTGCACTGTAACGTCGGCAAAGACGGACCCTGTGTTTCCCCCGTCAGGCCCAGGGAAGCGGACTTCCGGCATTCGGTTGCCTCCCCCCTTCAGCTTGTAGTCATGGGAGATGAAGTCGTCGGCGATCGCCTCGTTCTGTGCCCGGACTTCCGGCTTGCCCAATCGGCCATCAGGATTGGGGACCTTTGGAGTTTTTGCTTTTGGAGTCGCTGGAGCCTTGGGGGTTTTTGGCGCCTTGGGCAGTCCACCGGCTCCGCCCGCACCCATGAACATGAACACCGGTGCCTTCAGTGCCCATTTCGCGTAGGGCTTCAGCGCCGCCCACGCCTTGCGCATCCCGGACTCGACGAGCCCGCTGGCGAAGGTGAAGAAGAGATTCACGGCAAGGTACAGCGCCTGGCCCGCAGCGCTCGCCCCCGATTTCGGGCCACGGCCCTCGGGGATGCCGCCCGAGACGGATTCCGCCGCTTCGTCCTGGCCGAGCAGCGGCGCCGAGATCAGGCCGGCAAACTGCGTGGTGTAGTCCATCTCAGTCAGCGGCACGGCATTGGGATCCTGCGGCCCCTTGCCGGTGCCGCCGACGCCGCTTGTGCCTGGCCCGCCGAGCTCGACATAACCCGATCCGCCGGTGGCCTTGCCTTCGCCGCCTTTGGTCGTGCCCGGTTGCGATACATCGGCCGTTCCGGCCGGATCGCCGGGTCGGTCGACTGGGTCGGTGCCCTTGGCCTCCGCCCCGCCGCTATCAGCGGTGCCGCCCTTGACCCCCTGGTGCGCCGGCGCGCTGACGCCGCCACCCTTGCCGCTGCCCGCCCCTTTCGCACCGCCCTTAGGTCCGCCCTTGAGTTGATAGCTCTGGAAGGCGCCGCCGCGGGTGGCAGCAAATCCTCGCGCCCGCGCCTGCTGTAGCGCGGCATTGTATTTTTGCTGCCGAGGATCGACCGACTCGGTCCCGTCGGGATCGATGAGAATGACCGGCCGGCATCTGGCGTAGATGTAGATGTTGGGCCCGTCGCCAAGGCCTATCGGATCGCAGCTCGTCCAACGCGCCAGCCACGGCGCATAGTAGCGGGCGCCGCTGTAGTAGAGCCCGCTTTCCTCGTCGCGCTCCTTGCCGGTAAAGCGATACCGCTTGGGCGCGTCGCCACGTCCGCGCACCGCCTGGTAGGAAGTGCTGCCATAGGGAGTGTACTCTTCGTAGGAAATGATCCGCGCGGCTTCATCGAGCTCGAGGCTCGCCGATCCAAGGTGGTTGTGGAACTGGTAGCGCACGAGGCGCTTGGGCGATCCGTCGTCGATTGCGTTGCGCGTCTCGATAAATGCGACCCGGCCCTGGTCGTCCTCTATATGGAGCGTTTCGCGCTCGAGCCCGGCTCGCACGCCGGCATGCTGAACGAACAGCTCTGCCACGCCCATATATATGCGCTCGTCCTTGAGGCTACCGTCCGGCCGTTCGGTGACCTTGCGCACCCGCTCGCCGAACGCGTCGTAGACGTAGTACGTGCGCTCCCCGGCTCTGAGTTCGCCCGCTTCGTCGTCATCGTCGACCTTCCGCCTGGCCGTCATCGCCAGTTGATCGATATAGTCCCATGACATGGTCCCCAGCTGCGGCATCGAGAGCATGTTGCCGTGGCCGTCGTAGGTAATCGGCTCGGCCCCACCGCCTACGGCACTGGCGGTCAGCCGGTTCGAGGGGATCCAACTTCCTCCCTCCCTGAGCCTGCTCGCCTCCCGGTACGAGTAGGTCCGCGTCCAGCCGGGGTGGACGGGATTGCTGCCCGCATGTTGCATGCTGAGCAGGTTTCCCGCATCGTCGTAGGTGTAGCGCTCGGTATAGGCGCCCATCGCGGTGCCGTCGGTGGTCGCAAAGCTTCCGGCGCCGACAACGACGCGCCCCGAATCCTCGTAGCGGTGAGGCGCGGGCGGATTGGCGATGCCCGCGGTCTGCCCCAGATGCTCGCGGCCGGTCGCCGACACGATCCGGTACAGCGCATCGTATTCGTAGCGCGCGCTCGGCTCGACGCGGCGGTTGCCGAAAAAGATCGTCTGCTGCGCCCGGTCGATCACCTGGGCGATGTTGCCGACGGGATCGTAGGCAAAGCTCAGGTCCTGCAGGTCCTTGCCTGGCCATCCGGCCGGCGGGTTGGCGGGTGCATCGCCCGGGAACGCGACGGCGTCTCGCCGCGTGGTCAGCCGTTGGAGGCTAAACGTCAGCGGGTCGTAGCGATAGCTGGTGACGACGCCCGTCGCGCCCGCCCCGGCCCCGCAGCCATACGCAACGCTGACCCTCCGCCCCTTGGCGTCGTAGTCAACCGCACTGACCGGAACGAGGGTGGCCGTCGCGACCGGCAGCAGGTCGTCGGGGATCGCCGCCCGGTCGAGCCAGACGCCGATCGTATCGACGAGGCTCGCTTCGTTGTAGGAGGGCTGGACGATGCTGATCGAGGCGCCCGCGACGTCACGGTGCGGCAGGATCAGTTGGATCGGCCGGTCGACGGCGTCGAACCGGTTGCGGGTCCGCCACCTCACGGGCTCAAGCCGCCCCGCAAGGGCCGCCTCGATCGCGGCCGGCGCATCGGGCAGCCCCGACCAATCCACGTTGCCCCGATACTGCGTGCCGCTCGTCAGGCTGCGGCCGGCGGCAAGCTGGTTACCCTTGAAGTCGTGCTGCTCGGCGATGGCCGCACCCGCCTGGTCGAGGCGCAGCCATGTGCGGCCACGGAGGTTACGTGCCTTCGCCTCAGGATGCCCCTCGCCATAGACCACGCGCTCGACGAGGACTTCCTGCTGTGGAGCGCCGGCGACTGTTCCTGCAACATGGCTCCGGATCGGCCGGCGCAGCGCATCATAGGCCATGCGAAACACATGGCCACGATCGTCCCACGCGCGAATTGGCATGCCGCTGACGTCGGGCAGCGTGAAGCGGCGCCCCGCGTCCATGCTCTCTTCGCACAGCCGGTCGCCGAGCAGGTCGTGGAGGGCCGTCTGGATGACCCGGCCGAGCGGGAGGACGACCTCGTTGCCGGCGGCGTCCTTGAACCGCGTCAGCGCGTCCCGCACGGTGATGACGTTGCCTTCGATGTCGAGCTCCACCCGACCCGGCAGCAGGCGGTGCGGACCGTTCGCCGCAGCCGGATCGGGTCCGTTGTCGGCGACGGCGAGAAAACCTCGTCCAAGCACATCGCTGTGGGTGCGCAATGGCGTTCCCACCAGCGCTGCCGACCGGCCCGCCGCTTCCGTCTGCCGCACCCTTTCGTCGGGATCCGAATACCGTGCCGCGAACGCCGCCGCATGCTCGGGTGTCGTGCGCAGGCCATGCCAGGTCGGCAAGTAGGCATTTGCCGGCAGGTGGGCGACGTATCCGGCAAGATCGGCGTCCCCGGCGGGGCCCGTGGCCCCTCCCAGCGTCAGGGTGTCGATGGCGTCGAAGTCGTACCTGCTCCAGGCGTCGAATACGGTCTTGGTCCAGCTGTGGTCGGGGTTGATCACTCCCACCACTCGCTGCAGCGGGTCGTAGAGAGCAATCGCGCTGACGCCGACTGGCACGCCGGGCTCGAAGCGGTGCGTGTCGGTGAACCAGGACTCGTAACTGCGGACCGCCGAGCCCTTGTTGTTGAAGATCGTCCAACCGCTGCTCACCCAGCGCGGGCCCACCGTCTCGTCGCCCATGACGGGCAATCCGTCAGGACCGATCTGGATGTGACCATCGGCATCGCGGTGCGGCACAACACCCGGCTCGGCTTGCATCTTGTGGCCCACCTCGCGCCCAAAACCGTCCGAGTAGGAGAAGGTCAGCCGCAGCCGTGACGGTGCGCCACCCGCAAGCTCGGAGACGTGGGTCTCGCGCGCCAGCGCCACCGTTGCTGGCGGCACCTGCGTGAAGTCGTGCACCAGCCGCGTCGTTGCAGATCCGAGCAACGCCGCGGCCAGCGGAGCGGGATCGTTCGCGGCGAAGAGATCGGCGACATCCTCGGGATCGGGATCGTCGGCGAAGTCCTCGAAGCTGTCGCCCTCGGGGTCGATTGCATCCGCCTTGCCCATCACCGCGGTGCCGACGACAAATCCGAGTGCGTCGAACCGTGCGGCGCTGCGGTTGCCGTTGGGGTCGCTCAGCAGCGTCGGCTGCAGGACGCGGTAGTCGCACGCTGCCTCGATGACATTGCCGACCGCGTCCTCGGACCGAACCGACATCAGGTCGAACTCGTCATAACTGACCTGCGAAGTCGCCCCGAATGGATCCACTGACCGGTAGGGGAGGAAGAAATGCGATCGCGCGAAGGCCAGTTCCGCCGCCGGCGACGCTTCCCCGAGAGGCGACAGGAAGTTCCTTCCCGAAGGCCGCCAGAAGCAACCGTCCGCATCGGTTGCCGGAAACCTGCCGTCTGCCTTGAGCGTCGTGCTCAGCACGTAGCCGCCGCGGTCGCTCCCCGTTCCGACGAGGATTGCAGCAGGGTCGGGCAGCAGGTTCTCGTCGGGCTGGCCGTCACCCTTTCGAATGAGCGCGGCGGCGAGCAGCTTGGGCGTCATGGCAAGCTGGTAGCTTTCGGCGACGAGCCCCTGCCTCCCCATTGTGCCGAGCGCGCTGAATCCGCTCAGATCGTTGCTCCTGAACAGCGTCCGAACATGCTCGATCAGCCTGCGTTGTCGACCCGCCGACGGTCGTTCCAGATAGTCGAGCGGGGTGCTGGCGACGGGCAGGCGACTGAAGCGCGGCGCACCTGGCGATGCATTGGGTTCCACGAAATCGGCCGTGCGGAAGCGGCCACCGCGTCCGGTCCCGGTAAAGCCCGTGAGTTCGTAGCTGAGCGCTTCGTATGCCACCGGCGCGCGGTAGGTATCCGCATCATCGACCGGCGCAGTCAGGCGATCCTCGCCATAGGAAACCAGCGTCGTCGTCTGCCTCGCCCAATCCCATGCTTCGAGCCCCTGGCGTCCCGGGTTCGGGATGCGCTGGAACTGCCCACCCGGCCCTGCTGCCCGTATTTCGGCGCGCCGGCCGTAGGCGACAGTGCACGATTTGAGCACGTTGCCGTAGTCGTCGACCTCCAACGTGAGTTCCTGGCTCGTCCGGGGATCGGACGCGTTGCGCTCGTAATGGAGGTTCAGAGACTCCTCGGCATGCACCATGAAGACTGCGTGCCGATTGGCGCCACGCGGCTGTACGCATCGGACGGCAAACGTGGTGGTGGTCACCTCGTACGGCACGCCCTCGCGCTGGGATCCGTCGTCGGCATAGACCTCCCGCCGCAGCATCATGCCCTTGAGCGCACGCGCCGCCTCCGCGCGCTCAGCGAGGTCCAGGCCCTCGGGCAACTCCGGTTCCGGCGGCAGCAGGTCTGCGGTTTCCTCAGGACCTAGCCCCGGCTCCGCATACCACGCCCCCTTGTCGACGGCGGACAGCAGGCTCGTGAACAGCTCTGGTGCGCCCTGGGTCTCGAGCCACGCTCCGGTGTGGAACCATGTCTTGGTGTGAACCGGCGGCACATGCGATGCCGCTTCCTCGTTGGCGGCGTGAAGCACCCCGTTTGCAGTAAGCGTCGCGAATTGCTCGGTGTCCCACTGCTCCACCATTCCAAAACCGCGAAACTCGCGCTCGGTGCCATCGAAGAAGCCGTCCCGGTAAGCGTAGGTGGAAACGAACAGGCTATCGCTCACCCGATCGCGCGTCTCGACCCGATCGACGACATTCACCGGGAAGGGAAGGCTGGTGATCCAGGGCCGTCCGGCCGCCAGGTCCTTGACATAGAAGCGCGATGAGGAGGCGTACCGGATCGTCGTCTCGGCGCCGAGGTTGTTGGTGATGCGGGTGAGCAGGTGCGGTTTGGTTCCGCCCATGAGGTCGACGTAGCGCAGCGGCCCACTGGCCTCGCCGAGGAGCGGCGACGACCAGACGAGGCACACCGTGCCGTTGCCGAACAGGTCGATCGGCGCGACCGACACGGCGTCGTCGACCCGCAGGCCCGGGACATCCGTGCCTTCCTTGCTCCAGCCGTTGCCCGAGAGGTTGAAGTAGAGGCGTGGGCCTTCGAGGCAAAGGTGGATGATATCGCTGGTCCCGGATCCGTCGATATCGGCGAGCACGATCCGGCGAGGATCAAACGAGCCCTCGCGGCCGAGGTCCGGGGCGCGGTCCATCGTTACCTTGGGTCCAAAGCGGCCGTAGCCGAGATTGGGCCAGTAGCAGACCTCGCGCGCCGTGACCCTTACCAAGTCGGCCAGCCCATCGCCGGTCATGTCGGCGAGATGGATCGCCGCGTCGTTGCTGGCCCGCAGGAGCCGCGGTCCGTTTTCTTCGTCGAGCGGCAGGCCGACCGACCGGCCCTCGCCGAACCCGGCTTCGCCTCCCCCCAGGGCCGCATGCCATATCAGCCGATCGTCGCCGGCTAGCATCAGGTCGAAGCGCCCGTTGCCATCGAGGTCGATGAAGCGCAATTCTGGGTCATTCAGGTCGCGATTGAGGCGGTCGGCGAATGGTCGGTACGGCCCCCAGCCGTCCCTTTCGCGTTCATATATTCCGGGCGCCGGCCCCTCCATGACCAGCAAATCGAGCTGGCCGTCGCCGGAAAGGTCGACGAGCACCCCCTCGCTCAGCCCCACCCCCGGCCGATCTGCGACCTGCTCGACTGGACCCAATCGCCCTTCGCCGTCGTACAACGGGCTCAGGTTGCGCTTGTAGTACCACTGGCCGGCCTGTTCGGTGAGGATGCCGGCGACGCCGTCGCCGTCGAGGTCGACCCATTGATAGACGCCGCCGTCGATGCCCGCCGGCAGGTTCTCGAGGCTCTCGGGATCGATCGTTCCGACCGTGTCGCTGACCTTTGCTGCGCTGTATCCGAACTCGAGCCTGGGGAGGTTCCGTTTCAGGTAGCCGCCGCCCTTGCGCCGATGGCCGGACTGCGTGATCGCACGAAGGTAACTGTAGCTCGGCCCATCGGGCGCGTCGCCGCCTGAATGCTCGAGGGTCATTGACCGAACCAGTGT
>NZ_JBBNAM010000329.1:0-1129 GCF_037994425.1 Phyllobacterium sp. | reverse complement strand
TTAGGCACCAATGACATATACAATACAGTAGAATAGGCAAAAATACTCGCCTAAAAATATTGCCCAAAGGTGCATATGGCGACAACGCAATAAACGCACCAACGCGCCGGGGCGAGTTCTAAGCATAACGAGAAACTATTGTAGAAAGAAGTTCGCCGGATGTTCCCTCCGCCATTTATCTAAACTAGTCTCTTGATTTAAAAGAATATTCTCCTACCATAAGGTTTTAGCTTGCACCTTTCCTTGCACCTTTGCTGCCCGCTGGTTGTGCTCAATCGCTGTCATGCTGATTTTACAAGATCAGACGGGGATAGGCGCGTGACACGAAAACTGATCGCCCTATCGGATGCCGGGAAGAGCGGCGGGACGCCCATGGGGTTTAACCCGGGTGAAAGACATCAAGAAATCTATTTCCCCTTCTTGGAAGCGTTGAATGCATCGACATAGCTGCGCCCGACTGCGCGCACCGCCCTGCCAATGTCATCGTAGACATCGTCGGTCAGGTTGGCGAAGGAGACGCGCACGCTCCAGTTGGGCGCGTCGAAGCCGCCGCCATTGAGGAGAACGATCGCATGGTCCTCAGCGAGTTTGAAAACGAGATCAAGCGGATGGACGTTCTTCTTCAGCCATTTCACCATGTCGTCGCCGACATATCTTCGCAGCCAGAACTCGAAATCGATCGTGCCGTAATAGTAGGCAAAGTTGGGGTTGGGCTGGACATCGAGCGGCAGGCCTTCGAGCAAGCTGTCCACACGGCTGTGGCAAATATCCATGCAAGCCTTCTGGTAGAGCTTGTCGGTGTCCATCAACTCGCTCATTGAGAACATGGTCATCATCACCTGCTGCGGTAGCGACAGGCCAGCGGTGTGGTTGAGCGCGACATCGCGACTGTCGGCCACGATCCGGTCGATCATCTTGAGCTTGCGTGGCTCCAGCGTAATCGAGATGTAGCGCTTGTCGAGCGCCTCCAACTCCTTGGCTGGAAGCTTGGTAAGCATGTCGTCGAGCACGTTCTTCTCGTGAATGGCGATGAGGCCAAGTCGCCACCCCGTGCAACCGAAATATTTCGAATAGGAATAGACGCCAATGGTATTGTGCGGCAGTTCCGCCATCAGGGAGCGGAAGCCCG
>NZ_JBBNAM010000328.1:0-3324 GCF_037994425.1 Phyllobacterium sp. | reverse complement strand
ATCCATTGGCCCTCAGTTGTGCTTGGCGCCGGTCTGTTCCTTCTCCTGCTTGTCTTACGTGTGCGCCGGCCCGCAATTCCAGGGCCTCTTGTTGCTGTTGTCCTTGCGACGGGTCTGTCGGCCGTCTTTGATTTTCAGGCAACGGGCATGCGGGTCGTTGGTCAAATCCCCTCGCGCTTGCCGGCGCCCATGTTGCCCATACCAAAGGGCGCCGCAGTTGCCGATTTATTGCTGGGGTCGGTTGCAGTTTTGATCGTAAGCTTTGGGGCAGGCATCGTTACGGCACGCAGCTTCGGCGCGAAGAACAGATATCCGGTGGACGCCAACCGCGAACTGATGGGGTTTGGAGCGGCAAACATCGCCTCCGGTCTGTTCGGTGGATTTCCCGTTACCGCATCCGATTCGCGCACTGCCATCAATGATTTAATGGGGGGTCGCACCCAACTGGCCGGCATTGTTTCGGCTGCGGCGCTTGCTTTTACGGTCATCTTCCTTGGCAACGCTTTGGCCATACTGCCGACGCCCGCCCTTGGCGCAGTCCTTGCATCAGCAGCGGTCAGTCTGATTGATGTTTCGACCCTGCGCGAGTTATGGCGTACAAGCCGAGCGGAGTTTTCCTTTGCCCTTATCAGCGTCATCGGCGTCATTGGCCTTGGTGTTCTTTACGGTGTGGTTATCGCCGTGGGCGCAACGCTGCTTTACCTTCTCATGAAAGGGCTTCGCCCACGCGATGCCATGTTGGGCCGGATCACCGGGCGCGAAGGCTTCTACAAGCTGCATCGATCGCGAGAAGCGCAGCCGATTCCAGGGGTGGCCATTTACCTGCTGCAGGGCAGCCTGCTCTTTTTTAACGTAGACTACGTCAAGAGCCGGATCGAGGCCGCCATCAACGAGGTGGCCGCTGGTACCAAATGGTTTATTTTCGACGCGGGTGCCGCCGCTCAGATCGACAGCACGGCGGCAGCAATGCTCGACGATGTCCGTCTCCTTGCGCTGGAGCACGATCTGAAGTTTGGTATTGTCGAACTTCACAGCGAACCGCGCGACATCCTGGAAAAGTCGGGCGTCATCGGGCGCATTGGTCGGGACATGATCTTTGACGATCTGGAGGACGCGGTCGCGGCCTATTCCAAGGTCTCTACCTGATTGTCATCAAACTTGAGGTGGCAACAGATAGAGCGTCATCGCCAGAATAAGATAGACTATCAGCATCAGTACGCCGACGAACCATGTCGAGTGCCCGCCGTTTGTGACGATGATAGCCGTCATCGTGGCAATAAGCACCATGATGACCGCACCCGGCCAAAATAGCAGATCCATCGGCGAGGGGCCGACGACGTAGCTGAGAAGCACCAGTACCGGAGCAACGAAAAGGGCAATCTGTGCGGCGCTGCCGAGCGCGATACCGACGCTCAAATCAAGACGGTTCTTGCGGGCGCCGGAAAACGCCGAAGCCATTTCCGCGGCGCCGCCGACGAGCGCCACTACGATAAAGCCGACGAAGGCGGGCGTCATTCCAAATGCTGCAGCGGCCTCCTGAACAGATTCGACGAAAATCTCCGAAACAAGCGCAACCATTACCGTCACGCCCGCCAAGGTCGCGAGCGCCACCTTGAGCGGCCACGGCGTCTCTTCGTGAGCGACCTCTTCGATGCTGCCAAAAAGTTCTCGATGCGTCTTGAGCGAGAAGATGAGGCCCAGTCCATAGGCAATTATGAGGGCAACGGACAGGCCGACGCTGAGCTCCTGCAGGAAATGAGGTGCCATAGCAAAATCAGTGTCGGCAACAACTGAAGGGATAATCATCGCAACTGTTGCGAGAAATAATAGGCTCGTTTGCAGGCGGGCGTTTGTGCGATTGTAGTCCTGCACATGATATTTCAGTCCCCCCAACAGGAACGACGCACCCAACAAAAACAGCGTATTGGCGACAATGGCCCCCGCGACGGACGCTTTAACCAGGGTGACTTGGCCAAGGCGCAGTGCGGAGAGCGCAATGATAAGTTCGGTCAGGTTACCAAGGGTTGCATTGAGGAGTCCCCCGACCGTGTCACCGGTTTTGGCGGCAACGGACTCGGTTGCATGACTGAGCAAAGTTGCCAGCGGAACGATGGCCAGTACCGCTAACACGAAGAGCAACGTATGTGATGCTGGACTGACCTTTGCGGCGACAAGGACAATCGGGACCAGGGCCAGGAGCCAAAGGACGGGGTTGCGTCGAATATCTAGCAATAAATCGTTCATTGCGCGGGCGCCTCACTCTCATGCCGCCTCAGTGTCACCGTGATCGCCGTTTCGAAGGTCTTAAGAATTATATCATCGCGCACACAGGCCCGCATGCGCGATTGAAACATGACTGGGGGGCCGGCAATCTCCCCTGACCCGGCAGGTCTACGATGGCGACATTGGCGTGAGCCATAGCGAAGAATTGACTTAAGAGAGCCAGTGAACAATCCAGCGCGATGGCCCGCCATCAAGATAAAGGCCATCGCGTAACGGTGCGGACGCATGTGCGTCCTTGGCGCAATTGGGCGTCCCTTTCGTCCCGACGCGAACGCATTTAATGCTTGCGTTCGCTATCCGTCGCCGCGGCCTATTTTCCCTTCTTCGACGCGTTGGACGCGTTGAAGGCATCGACATAGCCACGCCCCACCGCGCGGACCGCCCGGCCGATATCGTCATAGACATCGTCGGTCAGGTTGGCGAACGAGACACGCACGCTCCAGTTCGGCGCATCGAAACCGCCGCCATTGAGGAGCACGATCGAATGGTCCTCGGCGAGCCGGTAGACGAGGTCGAGCGGATGAACGTTTTTCTTCAGCCACTTCACCATGTCCTCGCCGACGTATCTGCGCAGCCAGAATTCGAAGTCGATCGTGCCGTAATAGTAGGCAAAGTTAGGGTTGGGCTGGACATCCAGCGGCAGGCCTTCGAGCAGGCTGTCAACGCGAGACTTGCAGATATCCATGCATGCCTTCTGGTAGAGTTTTTCGGTGTCCATCAACTCGCTCATTGAGAACATCGTCATCATCACCTGCTGCGGCAAGGAAAGACCGGCGGTGTGGTTGAGTGCGACATCGCGACTGTCGGCGACTATCCGGTCGATCATCTTGAGTTTGCGCGGCTCGAGCGTGATCGAAATGTAGCGCTTGTCGAGCGCCTCAAGTTCCTTCGCCGGAAGCTTAGCGATCATGTCATCGAGCACGTTCTTCTCGTGAATGGCGATGAGGCCAAGTCGCCACCCCGTGCAACCGAAATATTTCGAATAGGAATAGACGCCAATGGTATTGTGCGGCAGTTCCGCCATCAGGGAGCGGAAGCCCG
>NZ_JBBNAM010000327.1:0-23932 GCF_037994425.1 Phyllobacterium sp. | reverse complement strand
CTGACAACTTCCTCGCGGAAGCTGACGAAGGCGCGCAGAATATCGAGAAGGTTGAGAAGACCAGGCTTGCCGCCATTGAGCGCCACCATGTTGGCGCCGAAGGAAGTTTGCAGGGGCGTGAACCGATAAAGCTGGTTCAGGATGACGTCAGCCACCGCATCCCGCTTCAATTCGACGACGACGCGGTAGCCGTCGCGGTCGGATTCGTCACGAATGTCGGAAATGCCTTCGATGCGCTTTTCGCGCACCAGATCGGCCATCTTCTCGATCATCGCGGCCTTGTTGACCTGATAGGGAATCTCCGTGATGACAATCGCCTCACGATCGCCGCGCATGCTTTCGATGGCAACTTTGCCGCGCATGAGGATCGAACCACGGCCGGTACTGTAAGCCGAATAAATGCCGGAGCGACCAAGGATAAGGCCGCCGGTCGGGAAATCCGGCCCCGGAATGATTTCCATTATTTCCGGCAGTTCGATCGCCGGATTGTCAATGAGGGCAATACAGCCGTTGATCACCTCAGAAAGGTTGTGCGGCGGCACGTTCGTCGCCATGCCGACGGCGATGCCGCCTGAGCCGTTGACGAGAAGGTTGGGGAAGCGCGCCGGCAGAACCGTAGGCTCCTGCTCGCGGCCATCATAATTGTCCTGGAAATCGACGGTTTCCTTATCGATATCCTCAAGAAGCGATTCCGTAACCTTTTCGAGGCGGCACTCGGTATACCGCATCGCCGCCGGTGAATCGCCGTCGATCGAGCCAAAATTGCCTTGGCCATCGACGAGTGGATCACGCAGCGACCAATCCTGCGCCATGCGAACGAGCGCGTCATAAATCGAGGCGTCGCCGTGCGGATGGAATTTACCCATCACCTCACCGACGACACCGGCAGACTTGCGATAGGACCTGTTCCAGGACAGGCCCATCTCGTTCATCGCATGCAGGATGCGCCTGTGCACCGGCTTCAGACCGTCCCGGACATCGGGAAGCGCGCGGCTGACGATCACGCTCATGGCGTAATCGAGATAGGAACGCTGCATCTCCTCGATGATGGAAATCGGCTCGATACCGGAACTGGGCCCGGATTTATCGTCTTCAGGTCCGGATGGTGGAGTTAGGTCAGACACGAGGCACTCATCTTTCGTATAGAATCAATCTTTGATCTTATAGCGGCTTTCATTGCGAAAAGCCAATAAACGGCGATAGAATTCACAGCAGAAAACCATTTGATATCAATGGGATAAAATAGATTTTCTCATGCGGTGAAAAACTTGGGCGTGGAATTGCATGTTTCTCGACGTTGGATATCGAATCCGGTAGGTTGGCTGGGCTCTTAACGGAGATGAAAAGCAAAATCGTGGCGTTCTACGACACCGTCCTCAATGCTCTCGTCACCTTGATGGTAACGATCGATCCTCCGGGGCTGGCGCCGCTGTTTCTGGCGCTGACGCGCGGCATGAACCGCAGCGAGCGCAGCCAGGTGGGCCTCAGGTCGAGTATCATCGCCTTCGGCATCCTAACGATCTTCGCCGTTGCTGGCGCGCAGATCCTCGCGCTGTTCGGCATCACGCTTGGCGCCTTCCGCGTGGCAGGCGGTATGCTGCTGTTCTGGATCGCCTTCGAAATGATCTTTGAGCGGCGGACCGAGCGCAAGGAAAAGAGCGCCGAGGTCGCCATCACCAAGGATCACATCCGCAATGTCGCCGCCTTTCCGCTCGCGATTCCGCTCATTGCCGGCCCCGGCGCCATCTCGGCGACGATCCTGCTCGCCGGTACGCTTTCAGAGCCGACGTCGCGGATCGCCCTCATCGGCATTATTTTCGTCTGCATTGCCGCCTGCTATGTAGTGTTCCTGCTTGCCGAACGCGTCGATCGTTTCCTCGGCGAAACCGGCCGCTCGATCCTCACCCGTCTCCTTGGCGTCATCCTTGCCGCCCTCGCCGTCCAGTTCGTGGCGGACGGTATCAGGATCCTTGTTCAGACTTGAACATGCCTCATAGCTCTTTGCCGTATTCCTTGACCCCAAACAGCAACGCCAAGGGTTCTCCGGCAAGGACGCCGCCAAAACTGTCGGTTAGCGGGAGCGGCAGCGCCTTGTGGAGCGCTTCCAGCACGGATGCAAAGAATTTCTTCTTCATCTCCAAATCGCCATTCGACTTGGAATAGGTGGCCCTCGGCTTTCCGATCAGGCTGCCATCGCGGCGCACGGAGAACACCAGCGTGACCGCCATGCCGCCAGAACCCGGCGGCGGCGTCCAGCAGGCATAAAGCGCCGGCCACAATTTCTTGAGAGTATTGATAGGTGCGCGATTGCCGCAGATGGCTTCCCTGGCGAAACCGAATGTCGGAATGGGGAGTGCGAGAACTAGGACCAAAGGAACCATGGCCATCAATCGGGTGAGCATAATACCGACTTTCGATAATGACGTTTGCTGAAAGAGCCTGGGGAAATAGCTGTCATCGCAAGGCTTATTCTGATCCAGCCTCCTCCGCCGCGTCGCGCTGTGTGATCAGCCGGGCGCTGCGCACCCCGCTCACCGATATCCACAGCCAACTTAGAGCCACGGCGAGGCGATTGCGCAGTCCGATAAGGAAATAGATGTGGGCTAGCCCCCACAGCCACCAGGCAAGATAGCCCTTGAGCTTGAACCAGCCAAAATCCGTCACGGCCGCACGCTTGCCGATTGTCGCAAGATCCCCGGCGTGGCGATAGACGAATGGCCTCGGCGTCATGTCCCCCGCCAGTCTCGCCTTAATCGTCCTTGCAATGTGTTTGCCCTGTTGCTTGGCGGCCGGCGCGATGCCAGGCACCGGGCCCTTGCCGCCATTTGCGAGCGTCGCCGTATCGCCGATCACAAAAATCTCGGGATGGCCGGGTGATGTCAGATCCGCATTGACCATGACCCTGCCGGCGCGATCTGCCGGCACATTCAACCATTTGGCGGCGGGCGATGCCTGGACGCCCGCCGCCCAGATGATCGTGCGGGCGCGAAGCGTCAGACCGCCGAACTCTACCCCGTTCGCATGGCATGCGGTAACCGGATGACCGAGATGAACGGTCACACCGAGTTTCTCCAGAGCCGCCTTGGCATAGGCCGACATGTCTTCCTTGAAAGCAGATAGGACGCGGCTGCCACCTTCGATCAGCACCACCCGCGCCGCTGCCGGATCGATGACCCTGAAGTCGCCCTTCAGCGTATCACGGGCAAGGTCGGCAATCGTACCGGCAATTTCGACACCAGTTGGTCCGCCCCCGATAATGACGAATGTGAGGTATTCGGCACGCTTTTCGGGATCAGGCTCGCGCTCAGCCATCTCGAACGCCGTCAGAATACGCCGCCTGATCGTCGTCGCGTCTTCGAGCGTCTTCAGGCCGGGCGCATAGGGCTCCCAATCGTCATGGCCAAAATAGGCGTGACGCGCACCCGTGGCGAGCACCAGCGTGTCATACGGGATGACGTCGCCATCGGCGGTGATCACAGTCTTCGCCACTGTATCCACGGCATCGACTGTGCCCAGCAGCGTCAGAACGTTCTTGTAACGGCGCAGGAGATGTCTGATCGGCCAGGCGATTTCTGAGGTTGCGAGGGTCGATGTTGCCACCTGATAGAGCAAGGGCTGGAACAGGTGGTGGTTGCGCTGATCAACGACGGTAATGGAGGCATCGACACCGCGGAGATTGTAGACGGTCTCGAGCCCGCCAAAACCTCCGCCGACGACGACGATACGATGCTGTGGTGGTGGGGTCTGGGCTTCCGTCATTATGAGGCTCCGATAGACAAACCGGATGTTTGTCTACCAGAGGCTTCCGTCAACCACAATTACACGCCTATCCCGTCCGCGCCGGTCAAGGCGGCCCAACGCCCCGGGGTCAAGCCAAAGGCCTTCTTGAACTGTCTGTTCAAATGACTTTGGTCGCTAAAGCCCGTTTCCACGGCGATCTCGGCCAGCGGTTCCCCCATCCCGATCATGTCGCGGGCGCGCTTCAGGCGGCGCATCAAGAGGAAACGATGCGGGCTTGTCGCATAGAGCGCCCTGAAATGCCGCGACAAAGTATAACGATCAAGCCCACTTACCGCTTCAAGCTCATGTGATTTTACAAGGCGCAACGCATGCGCTTCGAGATAATCGCGAACAAGCGCCACCTGTCGCGCTGCTGGCCGGTCGACCGGTTTTACCGCCTGCCGGGCGAGCCGGGCCAAGCCCTGTGTAAGCCGTGAAATGACGTCATCAACAAGGAGTTCATCCAATTCCTCGTCGAGATTGCCGAGCGCGGTCGAGAGGATTGCCGCGATCGCCGGATCGGCAAAAACCGGATTGCTCACGAAGGGCAACGAACCAACATCTCCAAGCGAATCCAATACGAGCGAGGGTTCGAGATAGAGCATGCGATATCGCAGTCCCTCCTCCGTTCCGGCACTGCCATCATGCAGTTCATCAGGATGCAGCACGATGACGTTGCCAGGGAGGCTGTATCGACGCATCCCCCGGTACCAGAAGGATTGCACCCCATGCAGCGTAAGGCCGATCGCGTAGGTATCGTGCCGGTGCAGGTCGTAGCCGTCGGCGGCAAAGCGCGCCTCGATCCGCTCAAGGCCCGGGTTGGGCGGCGCCGCAACGATCGCATCCTGCAACGAAGGTTCGCACAAACGTCCAAGACGCCGTGCGGACTCATCCCCTAGAACATCCATCATCTAGTCAACCAAGGGTTTCGGAGGAGAATCATATTCATGTTCGACACGAAGATTGCAATCGTGCTGCGCGACAATCTTGCCACCTGGCAGGCGCTGAATGTCACGGCCTTCCTGACGAGCGGCATCGTTGCACAATCGCCCGACGTGATCGGCGAGCCCTATCGCGACCGCGAGGGTAACATCTATAATCCGTTGTCGGTCCAACCCGTCATCGTCCTGGCGGCTGACCAGTCGACCATAGCGACTATCCATCGCCGGTCGCTCGACCGGGACCTCCGGACCTGCCTCTACGTCGAAGAAATGTTCTCGACCGGTCATGACTCGGCCAACCGAGCGGTTTTCGCGCAATTCGCACCCTCGGATGCCAAGGTCGTCGGGATCGCCATGCGTGCAGATAAAAAGCTGGTCGACAAGATCACCAAGGGTGCGCGAATGCATCCCTGATCAGTCAGGTACACGCGGCCAAGATATCGATATCGGCGGAGACAATGTGTTTGAGGTTGCGGCTTATCTTGTCTACCGGCCAATCTCACCACGCCAATTCTTCGAGCCCGCGCACCCTGCCGAGATCTAAGCGCGTCCTGATGTGCCTTGCAGGATTGCCACCGACGATTGTGTAGGGTGCAATGTCGGCGGTTACGACAGACCGGGAGGAAATGACGGCGCCATTGCCGATCCTTACACCCGGCATGACCAGCGCATCATAGCCGATCCATACATCGTTCCCGACGACGGTGTCGCCCTTGTAGGGCAAATCGCCCGGCTCGGGCATGACCTTCTCCCATCCGTTCCCGAAAATTTGGAAGGGGTATGTCGATATGCCGGACAGTTTGTGATTGGCGCCGTTCATGATGAAGCGAACACCCTTCGCCAATGCACAAAACTTGCCGATGACCAGTTTGTCGCCGATGAACGGATAATGGTAGAGGACGTTGCGTTCGAAATCTTCCGCGCCTTCCGGATCATCGTAGTAAGTGTAGTCGCCGATGAGAATGTTCGGATTCTTCACTGTATTCTTGATGAAGCACACCTGCGGAAATCCCTCCATCGGATGCTTGTTTGCGGGATTTGGTCCGTTCATGTGATCCTCCGATAGTTTTGATTTCGGCTAGCGTTTCTGAATCGCATGGCCAAAAATTGGCGCAGCGCTATGACCAGCCGGTCGTCATGGCAAGAATCGCCAGGTAGCGTCCGATTTTCGCTATGGCCACGAGGATGACAAAACTGGCGAAGGGTTCGCGCAGAACGCCGGCAATCACGGTAAGTGGATCGCCGATGATCGGCATCCAGCTCAACAGGAGGGTCCATCGGCCAAAACGGTGATACCAGGATGCTGCGCGATCGAGTTGGACGCTATTGGCAGGAAACCATTTCCGGTCGCGAAAACGATCGATGCCACGCCCGAGGCTCCAGTTGACGATCGATCCGAGAATATTTCCGACACTTGCGACAGTGATCAGAACCGCCGGCGGATAGGCATTGCTGAGAAGCAGCCCGGCAAGTGCTGCTTCTGATTGCATCGGGAGAATTGTCGCGGCTACGAACGCAACGGCAAACAGACCGGCATAGACGCCGAGATCGGCAATCATTGCCGGGCGAACGCCATAGCCCGGCAATGACCGCTCAGCTCAGGTTTGGGATGGCTCTGCGGGACACAATCGTCGACGCGTCGCATAAGACGTGCCCACCAGCGTTGTCAGAACGGGATCTCGTCATCGAGATCGCGCGAGAAATTCCCACCGGAACTGGAGGAACTGCTCGACGATGCGCTCGAACGGCCGAAGTCGGAACCGTAATCATTGTCGGAGACCTGCCCGCGCCCGGAATTGTTGTCGAAGGAGCGGCCGCCGCCCTCGCTGCGCGAATCCAGCATCTGGAGTTCGCCCCGGAACTTCTGCAGGACGACCTCGGTCGAATAGCGGTCATTGCCGGTCTGGTCTTGCCATTTGCGCGTCTGCAGAGCGCCTTCGAGATAGACCTTCATGCCCTTCTTCAAGTATTGCTCGGCGACCTTTGCAAGATTGTCGTTGAAGATCACGACGCTGTGCCACTCGGTCTTCTCCTTGCGCTCGCCGCTGTTCTTGTCGCGCCACGTTTCCGAGGTGGCGATACGAAGATTGACAACGGGATCGCCTGAGCCGAGCCGCCGCACTTCCGGGTCAGCGCCAAGATTACCTACCAGAATGACCTTGTTGACACTGCCTGCCATGATCTGAACTCCATAAACCCTGTCTAAAAATTTCGGCCATCATACAGAAGCCGCATGGGTGGCGGGCAACTGATTGCCGCTATCCACAATATACAGCCCGCTCACTTCCTCGCATCGGGCCCCATCCTTCACGCTCCTGCCAGATTTGTCAGGAGTGTTGGCGAACAACCAACACGCGGCGCGCCGCAGATATCCCGGGCATTCCAATATCATCACGAGGGGCACGGCATTTTACGGCCGCAAGGAATACCCTTGCCCTTTGTTCTTTTTTTGTTCTATCACTTGCCCAAGCAATGTCAACATGGCTATGGTGATTCCGACTGGGCTTGACCTCGCAAATTGCTGAAGACTTTCTAAATAGAAGAGAGTCTCTCGCCTGAGAGCAATCCCTCCTTCCAAACGGCGTGCCTCAAAGACAAGACTCATGAGCGATCAGAAGTACATATCCATTCGCGGTGCTCGCGAACATAACCTGAAGAACATTGATCTGGATTTGCCGCGCGACAAGCTGATTGTCATGACCGGGTTGTCCGGATCGGGCAAGTCGTCGCTCGCCTTCGACACGATCTATGCCGAAGGTCAGCGGCGCTACGTCGAGAGCCTTTCGGCCTATGCCCGCCAGTTTCTCGAGATGATGCAGAAGCCGGATGTCGACCAGATCGACGGTCTCTCACCGGCAATCTCGATCGAACAGAAGACGACCAGCCGCAATCCTCGATCGACGGTAGGCACTGTCACAGAGATTTATGACTATCTGCGCTTGTTGTTTGCCCGCGTCGGTGTTCCCTATTCGCCGGCGACCGGCCTACCGATCGAGAGCCAGACCGTCAGCCAGATGGTCGACCGCGTTCTCGCTCTCGAAGAAGGCACGCGCCTTTTCATCCTTGCCCCAATCGTGCGGGGCCGGAAGGGTGAATACCGCAAGGAACTCGCCGACCTCCAGAAGCGCGGCTTCCAGCGCGTCAAGGTCGATGGCGTCTTTTATGAGATCGCCGACGTTCCTGCGCTCGACAAGAAGTACAAGCACGATATCGACGTCGTCGTCGACCGTATCGTCGTGCGTTCGGATATGTCGGCACGCCTTGCCGACAGTCTCGAGACCTGCCTGAAGCTCGCAGACGGTATCGCCATCGCCGAATTTGCCGACAAGCCGCTACCGGCCGACGAAACGGCGAGCGAATCTGCCAACAAATCCAAGAACGAAACGCACGAGCGTCGCATGTTCTCGGAAAAATTTGCCTGCCCGGTTTCCGGATTTACCATTCCGGAGATCGAACCGCGGCTGTTCTCGTTCAACAATCCGTTCGGCGCCTGCCCAACCTGCGATGGCCTCGGCACGCAAAAGGCCATCGATGCGACCATGATCGTGCCGGACGAAAGCCTGACCCTGAAGAATGGAGCCATCGCTCCATGGGCGAAATCAAGCTCACCCTACTACAATCAAACGCTGGACGCGTTGGGTGCCGCGTATGGATTCAAGCTTGGCGACCGTTGGAGCGATCTCAGCGAAGAAGCCCAGAATGCCATCCTCTACGGCACGGGAAGCCGGGAAGTTCAGTTCGCTTACGATGACGGTTTGCGCTCCTACCGGACGACCAAGCCGTTCGAGGGCGTCATTCCGAACCTGGAACGTCGCTGGAAGGAGACGGACTCGGCCTGGTCACGTGAGGAAATCGAGCGCTTCATGTCCGGCACGCCTTGCCCGGCCTGCAACGGTTATCGACTGAAGCCCGAAGCGCTGGCGGTGAAGATCGGCGGCCTGCATATTGGTGAGGTCACGGAAAAATCCATCCGCCATGCGGACACATGGTTCCGTGAAGTTGACAAGACATTCAACGAGAAGCAGACGGAGATTGCCGCACGTATCTTGAAGGAAATCCGCGAACGTCTGCGCTTTCTGAACGATGTCGGCCTCGACTATCTAGCCCTGTCACGCAACTCCGGCACTTTGTCGGGCGGCGAAAGCCAGCGCATCCGGCTTGCCTCGCAAATCGGGTCTGGCTTGACCGGCGTCCTCTACGTCCTCGACGAGCCGTCTATCGGCCTTCACCAGCGCGACAATGAGCAATTGCTGAAGACCCTGCGTCACCTGCGCGATCTCGGCAACACGGTCATCGTGGTCGAGCACGACGAAGACGCGATCCTCACCGCGGATTATGTCGTCGACATCGGACCGGCGGCGGGTATCCATGGCGGCGAGATCATCGCGCAGGGAACGCCAGCCGATATCATGGCGAGCCCGAAATCATTGACCGGCAAGTATCTTTCCGGGGCGATCGAAGTGGCGGTGCCATCCGAGCGGCGCAAGATCAACAAGAAGCGCATCAAGGTCGTCGGCGCGCGCGGCAACAATCTCAAGAACGTGTCGGCTGAGATCCCGCTTAGCACCTTTACGGCGGTGACCGGCGTCTCGGGCGGAGGCAAGTCGACATTCCTCATCGAAACGCTGTTCAAGGCCGCTTCGCGCCGCATCATGGGTTCGCGCGAGCATCCGGCCGAGCATGATCGCATCGACGGACTGGAATATCTCGACAAGGTCATCGACATCGACCAATCGCCGATCGGCCGCACGCCGAGATCGAATCCTGCGACCTATACCGGCGCATTCACACCGATCCGCGATTGGTTTGCTGGCCTTCCGGAGGCCAAGGCCCGTGGTTATCAACCCGGTCGCTTCTCGTTCAACGTCAAGGGTGGACGCTGCGAAGCCTGCCAGGGCGATGGCGTGATCAAGATCGAAATGCACTTCCTGCCGGATGTCTATGTCACCTGCGATGTCTGCCATGGCAAGCGCTATAACCGTGAGACGCTGGAGGTGCTGTTCAAGGGTAAGTCCATCGCCGACGTGCTCGATATGACCGTCGAGGAAGGCGCGGAATTCTTCGCGGCCGTACCCGCCGTTCGCGACAAGCTGCAGACGCTGGCAAAGGTCGGGCTCGGCTATATTCACGTGGGACAGCAAGCCAATACGCTCTCCGGCGGCGAGGCGCAGCGCATCAAGCTCGCCAAGGAACTGTCGCGCAAGGCAACGGGTCGCACGCTCTACATCCTCGACGAGCCGACGACCGGCCTGCATTTCCATGACGTGGCCAAGTTGCTCGAAGTGCTGCACGAACTGGTCGACCAGGGAAATACTGTCGTCGTGATCGAGCATAACCTCGAAGTGATCAAGACGGCGGACTGGGTCATCGACCTCGGCCCGCATGGCGGCGACGGCGGCGGCGAGATCGTTGCAGTCGGCCGGCCCGAGGACATCATTGAGGTTGATCGTTCCTACACGGGTCACTTCCTCAAGGAGCTTCTGAATCGGCGCCCTGGTGGCCACAGAGCCCAGGCGGCGGCCGAGTGAACAAGCCCGCCACTGCCGTGGCGGGTGTTTCATATCTGGCAATTGCGGGAGGACAGCAAATGACCGACAGCGGGACCGTGCGTACCGGCATTGGAGGATGGATTTTCGAACCCTGGCGCGGGACCTTTTATCCGAAAGGGCTCTCGAAGACCAAGGAACTGGAATATGCCGGGCAGCATCTCCAGACCATTGAGATCAACAGTACCTATTACAGCACGCAAAAGCCCGCAACCTTCGCCAAATGGGCATCACAGGTACCCGATGGTTTCATTTTTTCAGTCAAGGGCCACCGATTTGTCACCAACCGGCGCGTTCTCGCGGAAGCTGGCGAATCCATAGAATTCTTCTGCAAGTCGGGCGTGGTCGAGCTCGGCGACCGGCTCGGTCCTATCGTCTGGCAATTCGCCCCCACTAAGAAGTTCAATGCTGAGGATTTTGGCGCTTTCCTCGATTTCCTGCCAAGGAAGGAAGCGGGGCTTGCCCTGCGCCATGCCGTGGAGGTGCGGAACCCGTCCTTTGTCGATCCCGACTTCATTGCAATGGCACGCAAGAAGGACGTTGCCGTGGTCTATGCCGAGCATTTCGAATATCCAGAAATTGCCGATGTTACCGCTGATTTCGTCTATGCCCGTCTCCAAAAAGGCGAAGATGCCGTCGACACCGCCTATCCGGCGGCAGCACTCGACAAATGGGCGGATCGCGCCAAAACCTGGGCCAACGGTGGTACACCCGATGACCTGCCGCTTGCCGCTCCCGATAAGAAGGCGGAGAAACACAAGCGCGATGTGTTCGTTTATTTCATCCATGAGGGCAAAGTGCGCGCTCCGCAGGCAGCTCAAGCACTGGCACAACGTACCAAGCAGTAAGTCGGCGCCGGGCGGCAGGATTTTGCCCAATTATTACGCAACTTGCACGTTTTTTGATCCGCCTCCCGTCGGCGTTTTGCTGCAATGGTACTTTTCACTGGCGGGCTTGAACGAAACTACCGGGACCATTCACTCCTCCAAGGATATTTGACCGGTTCTCGGGGAGTTGGCATAGTTCGTGCTTTTGTTCAGGCAAGCGGGCAAGAGGCCCGTTTGGTGTACATAGGGAGATTGTTCTCTGATGAAGAAAATCGAAGCCATCATCAAACCATTCAAGCTGGATGAGGTGAAAGAGGCTCTGCAGGAAGTGGGGCTTCAGGGCATTACGGTGACAGAAGCAAAGGGCTTCGGCCGTCAGAAAGGTCACACGGAACTTTATCGCGGTGCCGAATATGTCGTCGATTTCCTGCCGAAAGTGAAAGTCGAGATCGTTCTGGGGGATGATTCCGTCGAGGCTGCCATCGAGGCGATCCGCAAGGCGGCGCAGACCGGCCGCATTGGCGATGGAAAGATATTTGTCTCAAACATAGAAGAAGTCGTGCGAATTCGGACGGGCGAGTCCGGCATCGACGCTATCTAAACGCATTTCCCCCATCTGCTGGCACGTTCGGGCCGGCAACACAATCATCGTCACCGAGTGAGGAAAAAACATGACCACCGCCAAAGACATCCTGAAACAGATCAAGGACAACGATGTAAAGTTCCTTGACCTTCGTTTCACCGACCCAAAGGGCAAGCTGCAGCACGTGACGATGGACATTGCGGAAGTCGATGAAGACATGTTTGCCGACGGCGTCATGTTCGACGGCTCCTCCATTGCTGGCTGGAAGGCTATCAACGAGTCTGACATGGTTCTCATGCCCGATACCGACACTGTACACATGGACCCATTCTTCGCCCAGTCGACGATGGTCATCCTCTGCGACATCCTCGACCCGATTTCCGGCGAAGCCTATAACCGCGATCCGCGCGGCACCGCCAAGAAGGCCGAGGCCTACATGAAGGCGCAAGGCGTCGGCGATACCATCTTCGTTGGCCCCGAAGCCGAATTCTTCGTCTTTGACGACGTCAAGTACAAGGCCGACCCATACAATACCGGGTTCAAGCTGGATTCCACCGAATTGCCGTCCAATGACGACACCGATTACGAGACCGGCAACCTCGGCCACCGTCCGCGCATCAAGGGCGGCTATTTCCCCGTTCCTCCGATCGATTCCTGCCAGGACATGCGCTCGGAAATGCTGACCGTGCTCACGGAAATGGGCGTGCGTGTTGAAAAGCATCACCACGAAGTGGCCGCAGCCCAGCACGAACTCGGCGTCAAATTCGATGCACTGACCCGCAACGCCGACAAGATGCAGATCTACAAGTATGTCGTGCACCAGGTCGCTAATGCCTATGGCAAGACCGCGACCTTCATGCCGAAGCCGGTATTCGGTGACAACGGATCGGGAATGCACGTGCACATGTCGATCTGGAAGGAGGGCAAGCCGACCTTCGCTGGCAACGAATATGCCGGCCTTTCCGAGAACTGCCTGTTCTTCATCGGCGGCGTCATAAAGCATGCGAAGGCCATCAACGCCTTCACCAATCCGTCGACCAACTCCTATAAGCGCCTGGTTCCGGGCTACGAAGCGCCGGTGCTGCTCGCCT
The DNA here is from genome assembly GCF_037994425.1 of Phyllobacterium sp. Taxonomy (NCBI): domain Bacteria; kingdom Pseudomonadati; phylum Pseudomonadota; class Alphaproteobacteria; order Hyphomicrobiales; family Phyllobacteriaceae; genus Phyllobacterium; species Phyllobacterium sp. The sequence continues at coordinate 11,164 of NZ_JBBNAM010000327.1, read as the reverse complement.
ATTCCGCCCGCAACCGTTCGGCCTCGTGCCGCATTCCGTTCGGCTCGTCGCCGAAGTCAAAGCGCGTTGAAATCCGCTTCCCGGATCCATCGGCAAACCCCTATCTCGCCTTCAGTGCCATGCTGATGGCTGGACTCGACGGCATCAAGAACAAGATCCATCCGGGTCAGCCAATGGACAAGGACCTCTATGACCTTCCAGCCAAGGAACTCAAGAAGATTCCGACTGTTTGCGGCAGCCTGCGCGAGGCCCTGCAGAGCCTCGACAAGGACCGCGGCTTCCTCAAGGCAGGGGGCGTATTCGATGACGATCAGATCGATTCCTTCATCGAACTGAAGATGGCCAAGGTGATGCGTTTCGAAATGACCCCGCACCCGGTCGAGTACGACATGTACTACTCGGTGTAACCAACTGTCTATAAAAGAAAAACCCCGGTTAACGCCGGGGTTTTTTATTCGGTTTTCGGAATTACTCAGTCGGCAACAGCTTCAAGCATCCGGACTGAAGCCATCAATTCCCGCTCGCGGATTGACCTGCGCTCTGCAGCTTCGGCATCTTGACCCCAATGCTCGATCGTCCAATCCTCGTCCACATGGGCGAGTTTCCACGCTTCGGCCCCGGAGATCTTGCCTTTAGCCACCGCAAGCGCCAGGATTGCAGATCCGGTCAGCGTTGTGATCGTGTGAAGGGCCGCGATTGCGAAGGGATCGCGGAACTGCCCGAGATGCACGCTGAAAGCAGCGAGCGTCTCGCGCGGCTGTTCAACATGCATGACACCTTCCGCCAATAGGAAGCGCGCGCCGAGGCTTGTGCCCGCCCAGTCGATCACTGGATCCCAAAGTTCCGTCTGCCGGGCGACGAGCCTTTCGGGGGAACCCGCGCGGTAACAGAGCATATCCGACGAGGCAAAGCGCAGCACGTCCTCAAGTACCGCCTGCGGATCATGCCCAATGCCGTCGATCGCCGTGTTGGCGATGCGCGTTGCTGGCATGCGCGCCGGGTCTATTTCCTTTTCCTGGGCGGAAAACTCATCTGCAATCAATTGGGCAGCAGCACGCGTTGGTAGTGACAGGTCCTGCCGAGCAGGTGTCTTGACGGTGCGGCCGTCAAGTTCGACCGCAAACCTGCCCTCACGTTCGGCTACCCGCGCTTCCTTGTAGAAACGCTTCGGCAGCGGCAGTTTCGACTGGATCTGTGCACGCCGGACCGGATCAGGGTCGGAAAGCCCCTCATTCGTATCCAGGTTGAAAAGATCATTGCGCATATTGGTACCCATTGGTGTTCAATTCGTTGCCGCGGGTATAGGCGCGCGACGGTGCGCGGGCAAGTCGCCTTAAATCTCCTCGTCCCCATCGGCTTCGTCAAAGCCAAGCAGGTTCCACGATTGTACCATGTGCGGCGGCAAAGGCGCCGTGACATCGATTACTCCGCCCGATGGATTGGGTACACGGATCCGCCGAGCATGGAGATGCAGGCGGTTCTGAATCCCGCCCGGAAACGACCAGTTCGTGTCCGCCTCGAAATATTTCGGATCACCGATGATCGGGCAGCCAATATGGGCGGCGTGGACGCGCAACTGGTGGGTCCTCCCGGTATAGGGCTCCATCTCGAGCCAGGTCAGCACCTGCCCTGCAGATTCAATGACGCGGTAGTACGATACCGCATGGTCCGAATCCGGCTCGCCATGTTTCGCGATGCGCATACGGTCGCCATCCGCCGTCGTCTCTTTCACCAGCCAGGTGGTGATCTTGTCCTCGCGCTTGCGAGGCACGCCTTTCACGAGCGCCCAATAAGTCTTCTTGGTCTCGCGCTCGCGGAAGGCAGCCGTCAACGCCTGGGCCGCGCCGCGCGTGCGGGCAACGACCAGCACGCCGGAAGTATCCCTATCGAGGCGATGAACAAGACGCGGCTTTTCGCCCTTCTTGTTGCGCCATGCCTCGAGCATGTCGTCGACATGGCGATTGACACCGGAACCGCCCTGTACGGCGAGACCTGCTGGCTTGTTGAAGACGAAAACCTTGGGGTCCTCGTAAAGGAGCATCTGAGAAAGGACGTCGCCGTCCTCGCGCCCGCGTATGCTCTTGCCGGTGAGGTTGCCGTCTGCCTTGGAATCGACCGGTAAGGGTGGAATGCGTACGGTCTGCCCCGCCTGCAACCTCGTATCCGATTTCGCTCGCGATCCATCGACCCTGATCTGCCCGGACCGCAGGAGCTTCTGCAAATGGCCGAAGCCGAGCCCCGGAAAATGCACCTTGAACCATCGGTCGAGGCGCATCTCCGCCTCACCTGTATCGACTGTTTTCTGTTCTACGACTGCCATCAAACCTGACCTTTCAGGCATGCGCATAACACTATGCGAGAACTCTTGCGAGCCATAATACGGATTCAGCACCTTTGCTCGGAATCGAGCCTGCGACAGGGTGGGCCAACGCAAGTATAATTGCGTTCATATTACATTCAGGTGGCGCCCTTTATTTTGCAAACTCAAAAGGTTGAATCTTCACGGGACGTTACGCGACGTAGAAAAATGTTCCTTCTAGGAGCTTGAAACTACGAAGACTTTAGGGCGTTGAATATTGCGGTGCACAAGAGTCTGATGCAGAGTCAATTCTGCGCGCGAGTAGCGGCCCCAGCAAGCGGAGTGGCAAAGTGTCATTGTTAAGCATCTATTGGAAATCGCTCCAATATCTTGGTGAAGAGAAGGGTGCCACAGTATTCATCTGTGTCGTCAACATCGCCTTGGCCTTGACCATGCTGATCGAGCCCATTCTTGTGGGCCGTGTCATCTATGCGATCTCGATAAAATCGGACGTTTTGTTTCCCCTCACCCAGCTTGCTGCGGTTGGTTTGTTCCATATCGGCGCCAATGTCCTGGTTTCCCGGGAGGCTGACCGCCTTGCGCACCGGCGCAAGCTTGCCGTTCTGACGGAATCCTATAACCGCGTCATCAGCATGCCGCTGTCCTGGCATCATCGGCGCGGCACATCCAATTCAATGCACACGCTGCTGCGTGCAATTGAAACGCTGTTCGGCCTCTGGCTCGAATTCATGCGCACCCATCTTGCGACCATGGTCGCCCTTGTGGGCCTCGTGCCTCTGGCCTTGGCCCAGGATTGGCGCCTGGCATCTGTCTTGGCAGTTCTGGGTGTGGTCTATGTCATCGTCAGCCGGGTCGTAACCGCAAAGACCAAGGACGGTCAGGCGCAGGTTGAACGTCATCATATCAAGGCTTTCAGCCACGTTACCGACTCGATGGGCAATATTTCCGTGCTGCAGAGTTATAACCGCGTTGACGAGGAGACACGTGCGCTCCAGACCTATGCGAAGCAGCTTCTTGACTCGCAGTATCCGGTTCTCAATTGGTGGGCTCTCGCCAGCGGCATCAACCGCATGGCTGCCACGATTTCGATGATCGTGGTGCTGTTCCTTGGCTCGTACTTTGTAACGCATGGCGAAATGAACGTCGGCCAGGTCGTTGCCTTTACCGGCTTTGCCGCCTTGCTCATCGGTCGTCTCGATCAGTTGAGCGCGTTCGTCAATCAGATTTTCTCCGCCCGAGCAAAGCTTGAAGACTTCTTCGAAATGGAAGCTTCTGCCGCTTATGAAATCGAGCCGAAGTCGGCCCACGACATCGACAATGTAAAGGGTGACGTCGAGTTCGAGAACGTTTCCTTCGCCTTCGCCAATTCGACGCAGGGCTTGAAGAGCGTTTCGTTCACGGCCAAGGCCGGCCAGACGGTTGCGATCGTTGGTCCGACGGGCGCCGGCAAGACCACGCTGATCAACTTGCTCCAGCGCGTCTACGATCCCAAGGAAGGCCGTATCCTCGTTGACGGCATCGATACCAAGACGATCAGCCGCCGCTCATTGCGCAACGCCATCGCGACCGTGTTCCAGGATGCCGGCATGTTCAACCGCTCGATCGAGGACAATATCCGTGTCGGTCGGCCGAAGGCCAGCGAGGAGGATGTGCTTGCCGCTGCTGAAGCTGCCGATGCGAGCGACTTCATCCTCGCCAAGTCGGCGGGCTACGGCACCGTCGTCGGCGAGCGTGGTTCGCAGCTTTCCGGTGGCGAGCGCCAGCGCGTCGCCATCGCCCGTGCTATTCTGAAGGATGCGCCGATCCTCGTCCTCGACGAGGCGACGAGTGCGCTCGATGTCGAGACCGAGGCGCGCGTGAAGGTTGCAGTCGACAAACTGTGCCAGAACCGCACGACGTTCATCATCGCTCACCGTCTCTCCACCGTTCGCGATGCCGATATTGTCCTCTTCATGGATCAGGGCGAAGTGGTCGAACAGGGCAGCTTTGATGAGCTTGCCCGCCAGAATGGCCGCTTCACTTCGCTTCTCAAGGCCGGTGGGCTCAAGCTTGACGATGATACGGCAAATGTCACGCCCTTCCCGCGCAAGCCGGAGGCCGCTTGAAGAGATTAGAACTTGAATGAGGAAGGGCCGCTTTTCAGCGGCCCTTTTCATTCTTCGCCGCGCTCCTTCCGCAGCTTGTTCCAATAGTCGATGCGTTTGCGTATCTCCCGCTCGAAACCCCGCTCCGGAGGATCGTAGAATGTCGGCCTGCCAAGCGCTTCCGGAAAATAGTTCTGTCCGGAGAAAGCATCGGGCTGATCGTGATCGTAGGCATAACCCTTGCCGTAACCCTCGCCCTTCATGAGTTTGGTTGGCGCATTGAGGATATGCTTGGGCGGAACGAGCGAGCCGTGCTGTTTCGCCGCCTGCATCGCCGCCTTATAGGCGGTGTAGACTGCATTGGATTTCGGCGCCGTTGCGAGGTAGACGCATGCCTCCGCAAGCGCCAGCTCACCCTCCGGCGAGCCGAGGTAGTCATAGGCATCCTTTGCCGCATTGCAGATCGCGAGTGCCTGCGGGTCGGCAAGCCCGATATCCTCTGTCGCCATGCGCACAAGCCTGCGGCCGATATAGAGCGGGTCCTCGCCCGCGTCGAACATGCGGCAAAGATAATAGAGCGCAGCATCGGGATCCGATCCGCGCACGGACTTGTGCAGCGCCGAGATCAGGTTGTAGTGACCGTCCTGGCTCTTGTCGTAGACGGGCGCCCGGCGCTGCACGATTTCCTGTACGCGCTGCGCGTCAAATGTTTCGCCATCGCGTGCCGCCCGCCACACTTCCTCGGCGAGGGTCAGGATCGCGCGTCCGTCGCCATCAGCCATACGTACCAGGCTAGCGCGCGCTTCGTCGCTCAAGGGTAGCGCCCTGCCTTCATGGGCTTCGGCCCGCTCCATCAAAGCGATGAGACTTGCCTCATCGTGCGGGTGAAACACCAGCACGCGCGCCCGCGACAGGAGGGCGGCATTGAGTTCGAAGGATGGATTTTCGGTCGTCGCCCCCACCAGCACGATCGTTCCATCCTCCATCACGGGCAAAAATGAATCCTGCTGTGCGCGGTTGAAGCGATGAATTTCGTCGACGAACAAGAGCGTTCGTCGTCCCGACATACGGCGCGCCCGCGCCGTATCGAAGACCTTTTTCAGATCCGCGACGCCGGAAAAGATCGCCGATATCTGTTCGAATGCAAGGTTGGTTTCATTGGCAAGGAGCCGCGCCACCGTCGTCTTGCCGGTGCCCGGCGGTCCCCAGAAAATCATCGAGCCGAGCGAGCCGGACTCGATCATGCGCGTCAGCGCTCCTTCTGGACCGGTCAGGTGTTCCTGGCCGGTCACTTCCTTTAGAGTCTTTGGCCGCAGGCGATCTGCGAGCGGCCGGCTTTTATCCAATGCCGGATCTTCACCGACTGAAAACAGATCCGCCATGTTTCCTATGCCCGTCTTAGCGAATGACCTGGCGGATTATGGCACCACCACGCTCGAATTCGAAGCGCCAAAGCGTGGGCTGGGTAGACATGGCCTTGCTCAGATCAGCAACAGTGGCGATATCCGCGCCGTTGACGCCGCGAACGATATCGCCCGCCTGCAGTCCAATGCGCGCTGCGGGCGTATTGGGGAAGACCTTGTCGATCGCAACGCCCTCAGTGTCCGACGGAAGATCGAGCCGAGAAGCACTGCTCGGCGACAATTTGATTACATGCGCTCCGGACAACGGGTTCCGGCCTTGGATCAGCAACTGGTTGTCGGCCGAATCCGGCCTTGGCTTTTCAAGTGCAACCGTGACCGTCTTTTGCTTGGCACGGCTCAGAACGTCGAATTTCACACTCTTGCCAATACCTGCGGTCGTCAAGCGGTAGCCGAGGCCATCGGGATTTTCTATGCGCACGCCGTCGACGGAAAGGACAACGTCACCGACAAGCAGACCGCCCTTTTCCGCTGGCCCGTTCTTCGTAACGCTTGTGACGAGCGCTCCGTAGGGCTGCTTCATTCCAAGGCTCTCGGCGACATCCGGCGTCACATTCTGAAACGCAGCACCGATATATGGCCGTTCGAATGTATCTGCACCGCCCTTTGCCGTCTCAACAACGGCACGTACCATATTGGACGGAATGGCAAATCCAATGCCGATGGAGCCGCCGGATCGCGAGAAGATCGCGGTGTTGATCCCGATGAGCTTGCCACTCATGTCAATGAGCGCGCCACCGGAGTTGCCTGGGTTGATGGCTGCATCGGTCTGGATGAAGAAGTCGAAATCCGAAATGCCGACACGCGTTCGCGCCTGTGCCGAAACAATCCCGCTCGTCACCGTCTGGCCGACACCGAACGGATTACCGATGGCAAGGACAAGATCGCCGACCTCGACCTTGTCGGAATCGGCCAATTGCAGCGACGGCAGGGGTTCGCCCGCCTCGATCTTCAGGATGGCAAGGTCCGTCGATTCATCCTTGAGCAATACCTTGGAATCGAATTCGCGCCCGTCCGAGAGCGCGACCTTGACGGTATCGGCGTCACGGATCACGTGATTGTTGGTCACGATGATACCCGACGGGTCGGCCACCACGCCGGAGCCGAGTGCCGATTGAATGCGAGGCGGCCCATTAAACTGGCCGCCGAAGAACTGCTCGAAGAAGGGATCGCCCGCAAAGGGCGAGCGGGTTTGCACGGCATGTGCCGCGTATACATTCACCACTGCACTCGCCGTCTGCTTGACCAGGGGCGCGAAGGAGAGCTGCATTTCACTTCGCGTCGCCGGGAGTTGCTTCGTTGCGTCCGTTGCCGTCTGGGCGAAAACGGGCACGACGCTGGCGGCAAGTAGTGCGGTGCAGAGAATGAGGGTCCGCGCTGAGGCGGCAACCTTTGAACTCATGTCGATCTCCTGGAGTGAATCAGTCAAACTCTCGACCAATGTGGCGTTTTTAGAGTTGAATACCAGCCAAGAAACAAAGCAAATTTGAGACATATCGCAGTTGTTGCCCCGCGCAAATTGCCGCTTCTTGAGATTAGCGATTTGGCGTAGAACGGGTGCCACGTGTCGTTAGCGCCGTTTGAGGCAGACCAGCATGGCAAAGGGTCAATTCCGCATATATCCGTGCCGCGTCGCCGGGATCGAAGCCGTTGCGGCTTCCACCGATCATGTCTTTGCGCGCCATTTCCACGCACAGTACGGATTTGGGTTGATCGAGCAAGGCGCACAGAAGTCTGCCAGCGGCCGCGGTTTGGTGGAGGCCGGACCGGGCGCCATGATTACCGTCAATCCCGGTGAAATCCATGACGGAGCGCCTATCGGCGATAGCGGTCGCGCCTGGCGCATGCTCTATTTCGACCCGTCTGTAATTGCCGAGGCCGCCAACGAAATCGATGAGAGCGCAAACCGGGATTTTGAATTTACACAGCCCGTCATAGACGACTCGCGTTTTGCTGCTCCGTTCGTCAGCCTGTTCAAGTCCCTTACCGAGACGAGTGAAGCAGACAGCGAGTTGCAATGCGACGAACTGCTTGTGCTCATCCTCGCTGGCATGGATCATGAGCGGAGAACACGTGGAAATAGCTTTCCTGCGCCGATCTTGCGGGCAAAGGCGTTTATCGATGAGGCTCCCGCGGAGCAGGTCAGTCTTGCCGACCTTGCCCATCTATGTGGGATCAGCCGGTTTCAGGTGCTACGAGGGTTCGTCAGGGCCACAGGCCTCACGCCGCACGCCTACCTCATGCAACGCCGGCTCGACCTTGCCAGGCGGCTGATTGCGCAGCAAACCGGCCTCGCGGACGCCGCGGCAACCTGTGGATTTGCCGACCAAAGCCATATGACGCGTCTCTTCGTGCGGAAATTCGGGATTTCTCCGGGCCTCTACGCCGCGTCATTCTCCTGATTTCTCCCCCGGCTGCAATCTCGTTCAAGACAAGGCACTCAACTCGGTCCAGTTTCAGCCAGAACCTGAAAGGAGCTTGCCGTGGGTCTCGAATTCCTGATCCCTTCGTTTATCATCGTTGTTTCGCCAGGTACCGGCGTCGTCTTTACACTGGCGACGGGTCTCACCCGTGGGGCGCGGGCAAGCATTGCTGCGGCATTCGGCTGCACGATCGGCATAGTGCCACACATGGCAGCAGCCATCGGCGGATTGGCGGCCATCCTGCACACGAGCGCCGTCGCTTTTCACACGTTCAAGTATGTCGGCGTCGCGTACCTGCTCTACATGGCTTGGAACGCGCTTCGAGAGAATGGCGCGCTCAGAATCGAGGGCGATATCGGGCAAAGTTCCATGGTTGACATCACAATCAAGGCGATCCTCATCAACATCCTCAATCCCAAGCTGTCGATCTTCTTCCTGGCATTCCTGCCCCAGTTCGTCGGCGCAAGCGACCCACACCCGCTGCTGCGCATGTTGTCATTGAGCGGTGTATTCATGCTGATGACATTCGTCGTCTTCGTCGCGTATGGGCTCTTTGCTGCCTCGGTCCGCAACCAGGTCATTGCGCGACCACGGATATTGACATGGCTGCGCCGAACCTTCGCAGGAGCCTTCGTTGCGTTGGGCGTGAAACTCGCGTTGGCGGATCGCTAGCGGGCGCTCAGCACCTTCTGGCATCCTGGAGACAGCCGCGCCATGTTCTCGCGGAGGCAGGCAATTCCCCTGCCCGCGCCGAGCGCTACCGTTCGGCAGAAAGTACGGAAGTCCGGTCCACACTCCTGGCGGGCGATGGCCATCTCTTCACGTGGTGTGAAAGCCTTGGCCGCCGGTGCGGCCGCCGCAGGCGCCGTCGCGGCCGGCGCAGTGGCTGTTGAACCTGCTGCTGGCGCCGTCGATCCGCCGATGGCAGCAACCGCACTCTTGCAGGCGGATGAGAGCGATGAACTATGCTGCTGGAGGCATGAAAGCGCCGCCTGGCCACCGGGCTGGACGCCGGAACATTGCGCCATGAAATCGTTTCGGCAGGCCGATTTGATCGCATTTTGCTGCGCCGCCGTCGGCTGTTGCGCGGCTGCGCTGCCGGCAAGAATGCCGAGGAGCAGCATTCCAGCCACCGTGATTTCACTCCCCGGCGCGGCGCGGCGTCTCAAACTTTTGATTGTGCCCTGAATTGCTTTCCGGTCGTTGTTCATCGAACTCTCCCTCGGAATAGACCGTGGGCAGATTGCCGGTCGGGGTGGATGAATACAAGTACGTAATATCGGTTAAGCTCCGCCCCGAACGCGAAAAAGGGGCGCGGGGCCCCTTCTCAACTATTATGTCTGGTAAGCGATGCTTACGCGGCTTCGGCTTCGTTGGCCTGTTCGGCAGCAACGCGGGCCAAGTCCCCTGCACCCTTGGCGCTGGTGTCACGATCGACGAATTCGACGACTGCGAGCGGTGCGTTGTCACCGGTGCGGAAGCCTGCCTTCATGATGCGGATGTAACCACCATTACGCTGGCCATAACGCGGTGCAAGCGTGTCAAACAGCTTGGCAACGAGCTTGGCATCGCGCACAGCCGAGATGGCCTGACGACGAGCGTGCAGGTCACCACGCTTGCCGAGCGTGACGAGCTTTTCAACGATGGGACGAATTTCCTTGGCCTTGGGCAGCGTTGTCACGATCTGCTCATGCTCAATCAACGATGCAGCCATATTGGCAAACATCGCCTTACGATGGCTGGCAGTCCGGTTAAGCTTGCGGCCTGAATTACCGTGGCGCATGAGCCTTCTCCTTAGTTTCTTTGTTCGGGCTCACTGCCCGGGCTTTAGACTGTCGGGCAATTGCCCGGGTTCTTAATATTGGTCTTCGTAACGCTTCGCGAGATCTTCGATGTTCTCTGGCGGCCACGAAGGTACTTCCATGCCAAGATGGAGACCCATGGAAGCCAGAACTTCCTTGATTTCGTTCAGCGACTTGCGGCCGAAGTTCGGTGTGCGCAGCATTTCTGCTTCTGTCTTCTGAATGAGATCGCCAATGTAGACGATATTATCATTCTTGAGGCAGTTTGCCGAACGGACGGAGAGCTCGAGTTCGTCGACCTTCTTGAGCAGGGCCGGGTTGAACGCAAGTTCGGTAACCTGTTCCTGCTGAACTTCCTTCTGCGGCTCGTCGAAGTTGACGAAGATCGCAAGCTGGTCCTGCAGGATGCGCGCTGCATAGGCAACCGCATCTTCACCCGAGATCGAGCCATCGGTTTCGATCGATAGGATCAACTTGTCGTAGTCGAGAACCTGGCCTTCACGGGTGTTCTCGATCTTGTACGAAACCTTGCGCACCGGCGAGTAAAGGCTGTCGACGGGGATAAGTCCAATCGGAGCATCTTCAGCGCGATTGCGGTCGGCAGGCACATAGCCCTTGCCGGTGTTGACGGTGAACTCCATGCGGATTTCAGCGCCTTCGTCCAGTGTGCAGATGACGTGTTCCGGGTTGAGGATCTCGATGTCGCCAACAGTCTGGATGTCGCCAGCCGTTACAACGCCCGGGCCTTCCTTGCGCACGACCATGCGCTTCGGGCCATCGCTCTCCATGCGGATTGCGATTTCCTTGATGTTGAGGACGATGTCCGTCACGTCCTCACGAACGCCCGGAATCGACGAAAATTCATGCAGAACGCCGTCGATCTGTACTGCGGTCACGGCAGCACCGCGCAGCGAGGACAAAAGCACGCGGCGCAAGGCATTGCCGAGCGTCAAGCCATAACCGCGCTCAAGCGGTTCGGCGACGACGGTTGCCTTGGTCTTCGAGCCGGAGGTCTGAAACTCGACCTTGTTCGGCTTGATCAATTCTTGCCAGTTCTTCTGGATCATTTAGCTTTTCCCTATCCTTGCCTTTACCACCATCCAATCGTGGCATT
>NZ_JBBNAM010000326.1:0-11991 GCF_037994425.1 Phyllobacterium sp. | reverse complement strand
CAGCGCCGAGGCGTTCGGCAAGGTCAAGCAACGCGTCGATCCGCTTGCTGGTTTCTCCGCCCACCTCGCTGGTTTGCGTCAAGGAGACGACAAGCCAGCGTGCATTGAGCCCGGAGGCAAGACGGCTCGCTGTACGAACGACCTTGTCGGATAGACTATCGGGGCCGACACAGACCAAAAGGCGCTCGCCCGTGGCCCAGGGGCCTTCGATGGCATTCTGCCGCAAAATATCGATCATCTGATCGTCGACCCGATCGGCGGTGCGGCGCAGGGCGAGTTCGCGCAGGGCGGTGAGATTCGCGGGTTTGAAAAAACCTTCGGCCGCCCGTTCTGCATTGCCGGGCAGATAGATCTTGCCGTCTTTCAGGCGTTCGATCAGCTCGGCCGGCGGAAGATCGACGAGCAGAACGTCGTCGGCCCGCTTGAGGACCGTATCAGGGACGATCTCTCGCACCGTTACACCGGTCAGGCTCGACACTACATCGGAAACGCTTTCAAGATGTTGGACATTCATTGCGGTCCAGACATCTATGCCGAGCCAGAGCAACTCCTCGACATCCTGGTGTCGCTTGGGATGGCGGCTGCCGGGTACATTGGTATGAGCGAGTTCGTCGACGATAAGAACCTTTGGCTTGCGCGCGATCGCCGTGTCGATATCGAACTCTTCGAGCAGCCGCTCGCGATATTTCAACTTCTTGCGGGGAATGACTTCCAATCCCTCAAGCAATTCGGCGGTCTCGGCGCGTCCATGGGTTTCGGCAATGCCGACCACGATATCCTCGCCTTCCTCCTTGAGGCGGGCGGCCCGCTGCAGCATGGCATACGTCTTGCCGACGCCCGGCGCCGCACCCAGAAAGACGGTGAGTTTACCGCGCGATTCGCGCGTCGCGAGTTGCAGCAGTTTGTCGGGGTCGGGTCGGTTCTTTTGACCGTAATCGGCCATGGATGCCTCAGTTTGTTGTATGCGCCAGAACGTTTACTCCAGCTTTGCAACAAAAGCCAAGGCGCGGTTCGGCGGAACTGCGTCAGCGAATCTATTGACGCAAGTGGCCGAGTGTGGAAAGTCCGGCGCAAGCCAATTCTGCAGGAAGCCTAGCCGTGATCCGTCATATTGTATTTTTCAGTGCCCGGAACAAGGAAGACGTCGGAGCAATCGTCGAGGGCTTGAGGCGCCTTGGCGAAATTCCGCATTCGAAGGTGTTCGAAGTGATGCAGAATACCAAGACGGATCCGATCTCCGGTGAGATCGACGTGGTGGTCTACGGGGAATTTGAGGACGCCGAGGCCCTGGCAGCTTATAAGGCGCATCCGATCTACAGTGAAACGACCGCAGTGGTTCGCCCGCTGCGCGAACTGCGCATCTCGGCCGACGTTGTTTCCACGCTTGTTTAGCAGATCGTTATTTCTCGCCTGAAATCGTCTCGAGGATCGGACAATCTGGCCTCTGGTCGCCATGACAATGGGCGACCAGATGTTGCAGCGTGTGCTGCAGCTCGCGCAGCTCTAAAATCTTCTGGTCGATTTCGAGCAGCTTCGATTGCGCAATCGACTTCACATCAGCGCTGGCGCGTTCCTTGTCCACGTAAAGGGCGAGAAGCTGACGGCATTCCTCGACGGAGAATCCGAGGCCGCGCGAGCGTTGCAGGAAGCGCAGCTTGTGCACGTCGGACATGGAGTAATCGCGATAGCCATTCTCCGCCCGCTCGGGCTTGAGCAATCCGATATCCTCATAGTAGCGGATCGTCTTTGGCGGAAGGCCGGACTTGTCGGACGCGGTACCGATATTCATGACAACCTCAAAGTTTGACGGTGCGTAGGCGAAGTGCGTTGGCGATGACAGAAACCGACGAAAGGCTCATTGCGGCGGCTGCCAGCATTGGCGAAAGCAAAAGGCCGAAGACCGGGTAGAGCACGCCTGCGGCGACCGGCACGCCGAGCACGTTATAAATGAAGGCGAAGAAGAGGTTCTGCTTAATATTGCGAAGCGTTGCTTCGGCCAGATGACGCGCCCGAACGATGCCGTTGAGGTCGCCCTTGACCAGCGTTATCCCGGCGCTTTCCATGGCAACGTCGGCCCCTGTACCCATGGCGATGCCAACGTCTGCCGCCGCAAGGGCCGGTGCATCGTTGATGCCGTCACCGGCCATGGCAACCTTGGCGCCCGCGCGGCGCGATTCGTCGATCAATTGCTTCTTGTTCTCGGGCAGCATGTCAGCGCGCACCTCGTCGATGCCGAGCTGCAAGGCGACGGCGTGGGCCGTAACGGCGTTGTCGCCTGTGGCCATGATGATTTTCAGTCCCGCCGCATGCAATTGGCGAATTGCTTCGGCGCTCGTTGGTTTGATGGGGTCGGCGACCGCAACGATGCCTGCCAACCTCCCGTCAACAGCGACGAAGAGGGCGCTTTTGCCCTCGGCACGCAGCTTGTCAGCCTTTTCCACAAGGGCGGAAGCATCGGCGCCCACATTCTGCATCATGGCCGCATTGCCAAGAGCGACATCCCGCCGGACGACCTTGCCGGAAACACCCTTGCCGGTGACAGCCTCGAAATCCGTTGTTTCAGCCAAGGCAAGACCGCGCTGCCTAGCGCCGTCGACGATGGCTTCGGCAAGCGGATGTTCGGAGCCTTTCTCGATCGCCGCAGCGAGCGCGAGGAGCTCGTCATCCATGAAGCCCGGCTCCACGATAAGGTCGGTGAGACGCGGTCGCCCTTCGGTCAGTGTTCCTGTCTTGTCGACGATCAGCGTATCGACACTTGCGAAACGTTCGAGTGCCTCGGCATCCTTGATGAGAACGCCTGCGTGCGCCCCGCGCCCCGTTGCCGTCATGATCGACATGGGCGTCGCGAGCCCGAGAGCGCAGGGACAGGCTATGATGAGGACCGAGACCGCCGCAACGAGGCCGTGGATCATGCTGGGTTCCGGTCCTATCAGTGCCCATATGACGAATGCCAAGACTGCAACAAGGACGACCGTTGGTACGAAATAGCTAGCCACGCGGTCGGCAAGTCCCTGGATTGGCGCGCGCGAGCGCTGCGCTGAGGCAACCATCCCGACAATCTGCGACAGCACGGTGTCCGCGCCGACCTTCTCAGCCTTGATGAGCAGGGTGCCGTTCCGGTTGAGCGTTCCTCCCGTGACCTGATCGTGCTCGACCTTCTCGACCGGCAAGGGCTCACCGGTAATCATCGATTCGTCGATCGAGGAGCGCCCCTCGATGACGATGCCATCAACGGGAACGCTTTCGCCCGGACGCACGCGCAGCCTGTCACCGACGGTGACCTCATCGAGCGGCACGTCTGTCTCGGTTCCGTCCGCGGCGACCCTGCGGGCCGTGTTCGGCGCGAGATTGAGGAGAGAACGGATGGCCGAGCCGGTGCGTTCTCGCGCCTTGAGCTCCAGGACCTGACCGAGAAAGACAAGCGCGACGATGACCGCCGCCGCCTCGAAATAGACCGGGACCATGCCGCCATGGCCGCGGAAGGAATGCGGGAAAATATCCGGGAATATCGTCGCGACGACACTGAATGCATAGGCCGCGCCAACGCCGATGGCGATGAGCGTCCACATGTTGGGGCTGCGATTGACAAACGATGACCAGGCGCGCTCGAAGAAAGGGATTGCAGCCCAGAGCACGACAGGCGTCGCGAGCGCAAATTCAACCCAGACTGCAAGGCTTTCTCCGAGCCATGAACGGATAGGCAGACCCAGCATTGGCCCCATGGTGATGACGAGCAGCGGCAGCGAGCAGAAGGCACTGATCCAGAAGCGGCGCGTGAAATCGACAAGCTCGGGGTTGGGCCCCTCGTCACCGGTCGGGATACCCATAGGCTCCAGAGCCATGCCGCATATCGGGCAAGAACCAGGACCATCCCTGACGATCTCCGGATGCATCGGGCAGGTATATTGCGTTCCTGCCGGCATGGACTCCGGCTCGGGCCGATCGCCGAGGTAATCCTGCGGTGCCCGCTCGAATTTGGTCAAGCAGCTCGCTGAACAAAAATAGTGCTTTTCGCCTTCGTGCCGCAGGAAATGCTTCGCGCTTGCCCGGTCGACTTTCATGCCGCACACCGGATCCGTTGCCTCGATATAGGCTTCCGGATTCTTGACGAATTTTGCCTGGCAGCCGGCCGAGCAGAAATGGAAAACGCGCCCGCCATGTTCGGCCGCTGGCTTGCCTGCGTCCGGGTCCACGGTCATGCCGCAAACAGGATCGCGAACGACTTCAGCCGTTGCGGATTGGTGCCCGCCGCAGCAATTGTGGCCGTGGTGCTGGTGATTCGCGCGCTCGTGCTTCATGATCCTTGCTTTCGTTATCGTAGAAGTAATGAACGAAAGCTAATCTTTCCAGTGACTGGAAGGTCAAGGGGTCAAGTCGCAATAACTTTGAACGAATAAGCCCGGCACGTGGCCGGGCTCATTCGCGCTCTTGGGAGAAGAGGGTTCTCAGCCTGCTTGGCTAGCCGGCGTATCTTGCGCGAGTTGCCCAGCTTCCCAGCCAAGGATGGCGCGCTTGCGGGTCAGGCCCCAATGATAGCCGGTCAAGGCGCCGGATTTTCCAACGGCGCGGTGGCAGGGGACCACGAAGGAAACCGGATTGGCGCCAACCGCCGCGCCGACGGCGCGGGACGCATTGGGCGAGCCGATCTCTGCGGCGATGTCGGAATAGGCGACGCACTTGCCCATAGGGATCTTGAGCAGTGCTTCCCATACCCGCAACTGAAAGTCGGTGCCGATCGTCACCACCTTCAATGGACGGTCCGCGCGCCATTCCGCCGGATTGAAAATTCGCGCAGCATAGGGGGCGGTCGCAGCCAAATCCTCGACGTAAGTGGCGTTGGGCCAGCGCGAGGACATGTCGGCGAGCGCCTCGCGTTCCTTGCCGGCATCGGCGAAGGCGAGCCCGGCAAGACCGCGGTCTGTCACCATGACAAGTGCGAGTCCGAACGGCGAAATGAGAAAGCCGTAACGAATCGTCAATCCAGCACCGCGGCTTTTGTAATCGCCCGGCGACATTCCCTCATGGGTAACGAAAAGATCATGCAGCCGGCCCGGCCCCGAAAGCCCGGTTTCGTAGGCGGTTTCGAGCAGCGGCATGCCTTCATCCAGCAACCGGCGTGCATGATCGATGGTAACCGCTTGCAGGAAACCCTTCGGCGAAAGCCCGGCCCAGCGGGTGAATAGCTTCTGCAAGGCTGTAGGCGAAAGGCCCGTGTCGCGCGCCAGGGTCTCGAGCGACGGTTGGTCGCGATAGTCCTTGCTGATGCGTTCGATAATGTGGCTGACGATGGCATAGTCGTCGCCGGTCGGAGTGATATCCTTCTGGAGTATGGCATGTGGTTTCATGAGCTTTAACCTCTTGTGTTGAGGATATATGACCATGCACCTGGCATCGCCGCCACCCGATTCTTGACGGCCGGTTGGCTTTGGAAGCCCTAACGTCCCTTCGCGGTCGCTAGCGCCGTTTGAAAGGCTGAAGCGAAGCTCTCGCGGTCGTCGGGATTGAGAAAGGAACCGATTGTCACTGCCTTGCCATGTCCCTCGACCCTCATGGACGTGATGCCGATTTCCGCATGGCGGGCAATGCTGAACCGTGTCCAGAACGGGTTGAACTCATGCAACTTGGTCTTTCCTGAAGGTGCGACCTGGCGAATGTGCAGGGCGATGCGTGAGACGCTGACCTCCTCGTGGGCCTTTCCGGCGGTGTAGTTCATCCGAAATGCCAGATAGACGATTAAGACGTCGAGGCCAAAAAATCCGAAAACCGGCCACGCTCCAATCGACAGGAAGAAAAGGCCAGTAAGGAAGCTGCTCACACCAAGCGTTCCCATCAGAATAAGGAATCCGGCACGCCCGAGCGACCGATGTGGCACAAGAAGCGCACGGAAGATTTCTTCTTCGTTGATCGCCGCCGGGTCCATCGGGTTTGTTGTTTGGCTCATGGCGCTCAAGTATAGAGGGCTGATGGAAAATCCCAAGCCGAAAATCAATCAGATCGATGTGAGCGCCAAGCCGGCCAAGGCGCAGCGCCGCGTTCCGGGGACACGCTACACGGCGGCGGAAATCCACGAGATATTCCGCCGGTTTTCAGTCCAGCGCCCCGAACCCAAGGGGGAACTCGAACATGTCAATCCGTTCACCCTGCTCGTAGCGGTCGCACTTTCAGCGCAAGCCACCGATGCGGGGGTTAACAAGGCTACTCGGGCTCTGTTCAAGGTTGCCGATACGCCCGAGAAGATGGTGGCTCTCGGTGTCGACAGACTGGGCGAGTATATCCGCACGATCGGGCTCTGGCGCAACAAGGCGAAGAACGTCATTGCGCTGTCGCAGTCGCTGATCGACCAGTATTGCAGCGTCGTTCCGAACGAGCGCGACGAACTCGTCAAGCTTCCGGGTGTAGGCCGCAAGACGGCGAATGTCGTCCTCAACATGGCGTTCGGTCATTCAACGATGGCGGTGGATACGCATATCTTTCGCATCGGCAACCGCCTCGGCCTCGCACCGGGGAAAACCCCGGATGAAGTGGAGGCGAAGCTGATGAGGGTAATCCCATCAGAATACCTCTACCATGCGCATCACTGGCTGATCCTGCACGGCCGCTACGTCTGCAAGGCGCGCAAGCCCGAATGCCCGGCTTGCGTGATCGCCGACATCTGCAAGGCCGCGGAAAAAACGTCCGAGATTCCGGCGCCGTTGGTGCCGCTCCCCCCGCAGACTATCTGACGTGGGCCGGTCGCTTCGAAAGGGCCACCGCTTTGTGCAGATGCACCATCATCGCCGCAGCAAAGAGCGGCGTCAGGAGGTTGAGAAGCGGGACAGCCATGAATGCGGCGATGACCAACCCTGCTAGAAACACCGTCCCGGCGTTTTGCACCCGCAGGGCTTTCGCTTCGGCCTCCGGGCGGAACCGCATGGCGGCGAATTCGAAGAACTCGCGGCCGAGCAAATAGCCGTTGACGACGAAAAAGGCGATCAGGTTGACGCCCGGAATAAGCAGCATCAGCAATGCCGCGATATTGCCGAGGATGACGACGCCGAAGAACTTGGCCGACAGGATCGTCGACCGCATTGCGGGAAGCGGCTTGCCGGGCGAATCGAGCGGGTAATCTTCTTTTTCCACGACCTCCGCAACATCATCCAGAAACAGCCCGGCAACAATGGCGGTAACAGGGGCAATGAGCAGCGCCAAGCCCAGCGCAAGCCCAATGCTGGCGAATATACCGGCAATGAAGCCGATCCAGCCTGTCCACGATGGCAAATCCGGCATCATGCCTTCGAAGAAGGGCAAAGCCAGCCACTCGAAGATCTCGCGTAGGCCGAACCATGCACCGGCCAGCAAGAGCAGCGTCAATCCCAGCGATTTCCACAGGACGGCGCGAAATTCCGGACGGAAGATGTGACTGGCGGCGGCCCGGGCGCTTTCGACGATCATCTGGCTTTTGCTCCATGGTGTTGGCACCCGACATAGGCGCGGCTGACCGTTCGGACAAGGTGCTCACCGAACTGGGGGGTGGTCAATTGTCTTCCAACGGGTTAGAGCAGGCAAAACAACGCCAACAGGTATGCGATCTATCCCGGAGTCTACATGTCCAGTTATGACGTGCTTTGCATAGGCAACGCCATTGTCGATATCATTGCCCGCACAGATGATGATTTCATCATCAAGAACGGCATCATCAAAAATGCAATGAACCTGATCGATGCCGATCGCGCCGAGTTTCTCTACGGGCGCATGGGGCCGGCGATCGAGGCATCTGGCGGCAGCGCCGGCAATACGGCCGCAGGCGTTGCAAGCCTTGGCGGACGGTCCGCTTATTTCGGCAAGGTGGCGGACGATCAACTCGGCCACGTCTTCACCCATGATATTCGCTCGCAAGGCGTGGCCTTTGACACGCGCGTGCTTGCTTCGCCGCCTCCGACGGCCCGTTCGATGATCTTCGTAACGCCCGACGGCGAGCGTTCGATGAATACTTACCTCGGCGCCTGCGTCGAGCTTGGACCCGAAGATGTGGAAAGTTCCAAGGTCTCCGAAGCCAAGGTAACCTATTTCGAGGGCTATCTATGGGATCCGCCGCGCGCCAAGGAGGCGATCCGCCTTTCGGCCAAGATTGCCCATGAGTACAAGCGGGAAGTGTCGATGACCCTATCCGACCCTTTTTGCGTCGACCGGTACCGCGAGGAATTTCTCGATCTGATGCGCTCGGGCACGGTCGATATCGTTTTTGCCAACGAGGCCGAACTGAAATCGCTCTACCAGACGGACAACTTCGAGAAAGGCCTTGAGCTTATCCGTAAAGATTGCAAGCTCGCGGCTGTCACACGTTCTGAAAAGGGCTCCGTCGTCGTGTCTGGCGAAGAAACCGTTGCGGTTCCTGCCATCGAAATCGCCGAACTTGTGGATACGACCGGCGCAGGCGACCTCTACGCCGCGGGTTTCCTGTTCGGTTACACGACGGGCCGTTCGCTCACGGATTGCGCCCGCCTTGGTTCGTTGACGGCAGGGCTGGTCATCCAGCAGATCGGGCCGCGTCCGCAGGTCAATCTGAAGTCCGCGGCGGAGCAGGCGGGGCTGCTCTGATCAATCCTTCGCGCTCTAGCTCGTCCGCGCTGCGGCCGGGCCTGTGGTAGGTCGGCAGATACCAGCCGAAATAAAGCGCTCCGCCGCGAACAGTGAAGGCGGCGAGTGCCGCGACGAGGCCGGCAATTTCCGTGCCGACAGCAAGCTTGTGCAGACCTATGTATACAAGCGAGCCGGCGAGCGCCGCCGTGACGTAGATTTCGCGGCGCATCACGACGGAAGGCTCTCCTGAAATAATATCGCGAAGAATACCGCCGAACGTCGCCGTCATGATCCCAGTGACAACCGCGATGGTTGAATCGAAGCCAAGCGCCAGGCTTTTCGCTGCACCCATCACGCTATAGGCGGCAAGCCCCACCGCATCGAGCCACAGCAAGAGGCGGTAACGGGACTCCAGTAGATTGGCCGTGAAGTAGACGAGGATCGCCGCCGCAGCGCAAACGAGCAGAGTCGTCGGGTCTTTCACCCAGAAGACCGGCACGCCGAGAATGAAGTCGCGTAATGTGCCGCCGCCTATGCCCGTAACTGCCGCGAGGAAAATGAAGGCCATGATGTCGAGCTGACGCCGCGACGCCGCCAATGCGCCAGTCGCGGCGAAAAGGAATATTCCGGCATAGTTGAACAGCTGAATCGTGGTCATCGGCAGTTCCCCCTCACCGTTATTTCCACCACGATAGAGCATGATCGCAAAATGAAAAGAGCCGCATTCTGGTTGAAGAATGCGGCTCTTCAAAAGCGTTGAGCGGCCGGGTCAGGCGTCCTTTTCAGCCTGCGGATTGATTGGGCCGGGTTCGGGCTGGCTCTCGCCTGCTGCTTGCTTCGGACCGCCCTTCGATACGCCGACCAGCGCCGGACGCAATACGCGGTCGCCAATGACGAAGCCGGCCTGGGCCACCTGGAGCACCGTGTTGTGCGGCACTTCCGCATTCGGAATCTCGTACATTGCCTGGTGGAAGTTTGGATCGAACTTCTGGCCCTGCGGCTCGATTTTCTTGACGCCGTGACGCTCCATCGCGGTCAGCATCGATCGTTCGGTCATTTCGACGCCTTCAACGAGGCCCTTCAAGCCAGCGGCATCGCTTGCCAGCGCATCGGCGGGAATCGCTTCGATCGCACGCTTCAGATTGTCGGAGACAGCGAGCATGTCGCGGGCGAAATTTGCAACCGAATAGCTGCGCGCATCATGGACGTCGCGCGCGGTGCGCTTGCGCAGATTTTCCATATCGGCAGCGAGGCGCAGCAACTGGTCCTTCAGATCGCCGTTTTCGGCGCGTAGCGCGTCGAGTTCGGCGTTTCCTGCCTGCTCCTGCTCTTCCTGGGCGAGGGCGTATTCCTCGGCCTTGCGCGATTTAAGAAAATCATCGGCAGCACGCTTCAGCGCATCGCGATCGCGCGGATTCTTCAGGTCGCGCTGGTCGAGATCGGGGGTGTCGTGAAGTTTCTTGTCTTCAGCCATCTATCCTGTCCGTTCATTTTTCGAAGTTGCGCTGGATATCGACGTTTGGGTCTTGAAAATCAAGTCTTATCGCAAAAGACGGGATACGAGCTGGGCAGTATAGTCGACCATCGGCACGATGCGGGCGTAGTTGAGTCGGGTAGGGCCAATGACGCCGAGTGCGCCGATGATCCGCTGCTCCGAATCCCGATAGGGCGCGATCACAAGCGATGACCCCGAAAGCGAGAAGAGCTTGTTCTCCGAGCCGATGAAAATGCGGACACCCGGGCCGGCCTCGGCAAGATCAAGAAGCTGCAGCGTTCCTTCCTTGGTTTCGAGATCATCGAAAAGATGGCGCAGGCGGTCGAGGTCGGCTTCAGCGTTGATAGAGTCGAGGAGGTTGCCTCGCCCGCGTACGATGAGGCGAGGCGGTTGCCCGCTTCCGGCGCCGCCCCAGACCGCGAGCCCTTGTTCGACCAGGTGCTGCGACAACGCATCGAGCGCCTGTTGGGTCTCGTCCTTGAGTTTCGCGATATCCTGGCGCGCCTCGCTGATCGTACGGCCCTGGATATGGGCGTTGAGGAAGTTCGAAGCTTCGATGAGCTGGGAGGGTGTCACGCCCACCGGCAGATCGATAACGCGGTTTTCGATGTCGCCGCTCTGCGTCACCAGAACCGCGAGCGCCTTTGTCGGCTCGAGGCGAACAAATTCAATGTGTTTCAGCGCGCCTTCCGCTTTTGTCGCCAAAACGAGACCGGCGCCACGTGACATGCCGGACAGGATCTGGCTCGCCTGGGTCAGCACCGTTTCGCTCGACTGGTCCTCGCTCGCTGCACGAACCTGCGCCTCTATCGAATTGCGCTCGGCCGCGGAAAGGTCACCCACTTCCATGAAAGCGTCGACGAAGAAGCGCAGGCCCAGCTGCGTCGGCAGCCGCCCGGCAGAAATATGCGGTGCATAGACGAGACCGAGATGTTCGAGGTCACTCATCACGTTGCGGATTGTCGCTGGCGACAGCGAGACCGGCAGAATGCGCGAAAGGTTGCGCGAGCCAACCGGCTCGCCGTCACCGAGATAGCTCTCGACGATGCGCCGGAAAATGTCGCGCGACCGCTGGTCAAGCGACTGATATGTCTCCGGAACCACAGCCCTTTTCATTGTGCCTCGTACTTCTGCTTGTCACCACCTTGATATAAGCATTGTCCCGGCAATCATCAAAGCCTTTGCTTCAACCTGCCATCACGGCTAAAAGGCCGGACCACGGATTTTCAAAGAGGTCTTTCAAATGCGTCCTTCCAAACGAGCACCCGACGAAATGCGCGCCATATCCTTCGAGCGCGGCGTTTCCAAACATGCCGAGGGCTCGTGCCTGGTCAAGTTCGGTGACACTCACGTGCTTTGCACCGCCAGCCTCGAGGAGAAGGTTCCTGGATGGATGCGCAATACCGGCAAAGGCTGGGTGACGGCGGAATACGGCATGCTGCCGCGCTCGACCGGCGATCGGATGCGCCGCGAGGCATCCTCGGGCAAGCAGGGCGGCCGCACGCTCGAAATCCAGCGACTGATTGCCCGTTCGCTCCGCGCTGTTGTTGACCTCCAGGCGCTCGGCGAGGTGCAGATCACTGTGGACTGCGACGTCATCCAGGCCGATGGCGGCACCCGGACGGCGGCAATCACCGGCGGTTGGATCGCGTTGCACGAATGCTTGCGGTGGATGGAAGCACGCCAGATGATCAAGGTAGAAAAAGTCCTGAAAGACCATGTGGCCGCGATTTCGTGCGGCATTTCCGATGGCACCCCGGTCATTGATCTCGACTATCAGGAGGATTCGACGGCACAGACCGACGCGAACTTTGTCATGACCGGCAAGGGTGGTATCGTCGAGGTGCAGGGAACAGCGGAAGGCGAACCTTTCTCCGAAGAAGAGCTTCTCGCCTTGATGAATCTTGCTCGCAACGGCATTACGCGGCTGGTTTCCC
>NZ_JBBNAM010000325.1:0-67341 GCF_037994425.1 Phyllobacterium sp. | reverse complement strand
GCTGTCGGGGACGGTCGCATCAAGCAGGGTGATCTCGTGCTGCTCGAGGCCATGGGCGGGGGCTTTACGTGGGGTGCAGTTCTGCTACGCTGGTAGCAGGACGGTCGGGTCCGTGGATTGGCTGACGAACTCTTCCAAGCTGCTTGCCCGATCGGTTTTCATCCTATAACTTCCGCTATCACCTGGTAGATTTGCAACAAACGAGAGCTTTGAGATCGTATGGGGGGTAAGACCATTACGCGTGCTGATCTGGCCGAGGCGGTCTACCGCAAGGTAGGACTTTCGCGAACGGAGTCAGCTTCACTCGTCGAAACCATCCTCGATGAGGTATGTGACGCAATTGTTCGTGGCGAGACGGTAAAATTGTCGTCCTTCGCCACGTTCCAGGTACGGGACAAGAATGAACGCATCGGCCGCAATCCCAAGACCGGGGAAGAGGTTCCGATCCTGCCGCGCAGGGTAATGACGTTCAAGGCTTCCAATGTGCTCAAGCAGCGGATTCTTCGTTCGCACCAGACGCGCAAGAAGAAATCAGCCTAGAATCGGACGGTTCCGCAACTTTACCTGTACTTTTAAGCGAGATTGCTGTGAGGTAATCTCGCGTTCAGCTTGAAATATGCACTTCAAACCGCTGAAATGGACGTCGAATCAGATTTTCTCCTGAAAGGGTGAAAACATGGACAAGAGCCCCGACGCATTCAGAACCATCAGCGAAGTCGCAGAAGATCTCGATCTGCCACAACATGTCCTGCGCTTCTGGGAAACGCGGTTTACACACATCAAGCCGATGAAGCGGGGTGGGGGCAGACGTTATTACCGTCCGCTCGATGTCGATCTCCTCAAAGGCATCCGCCACCTCCTTTATGATCAGGGGTATACGATCAAAGGCGTGCAGCGGCTCCTGCGTGAAAACGGCACGCAATTCATCATCGCCCTCGGTAGTGGCGACAGCGCGGCCGCCGAAGCGATCAGCCAGCAGAAGCAGGCAAACGCCCGCCAGGAGGAAGCGCTCGCCGCCGAGCAAAGTCGCGCCGATGCCGCCGAGGAAGCGGCGGTCATGGGAACGCCAAAGCAGGCTGCCCACGGACGACGCCTCTTTGGCTTGATCCAAGGCGACGATGAGGGTCCGGTCACCGCCGATGGAAAACGCCTTTCGAAGGACAACAGGACGCTCCTGCAGGAAACGCTGTTCGACCTTTTGGAGTGCAAGCGCCTGCTCGATCAGGTGAGATAACCTTAAAAAAAACCCAGCTTTCATTTGAATGAAAGCTGGGATTTGGGGGTTGGGCCGTGGGGTGCGGCCTTACTGGTTGGGAACCAGTACTTGCAAAACTCACGTGCGGCGAAAAGGTTCCAAAAAAGAATCGCTATTTTTTATCGCGCCAACATACCGATGATGACGCCGAGTCCAGCAATGATCATAAGGGTGGAAACCGAATTCTGAGTCGGCGTATCGGCGATCTGTCTGGCCCGATGCCCCAAACCGATCGCGGCGCGCCGACCATGCTCGCGAAGTTCGTCAAATGTCGACGATTCACCCTCGTCTTCGTCCGTAAAATCGTCGAGTAACCTGACGCCCTTGTCGGTGAGTGTCTTGGTAATTGCCGCAAGGTCCCGCTTCAGGTCGGCGATTTCCATCTTAAGCCGGGCTTTGTCCGCCTCATTCTCTACGGATATATCATCCATGGCGACATCCCTTCTAACGGCGTGCGAGCAGGCCTACAAGAACAGCCGCTCCAGCAATGATGGCTATGGTTGCCACGGGATTTTCCCGTGCGGTCGCTGCTGCGTATTTCGCCTGCTTGGTCGCCATGCGTTTGACTTCATCAAATCTTTCGCCGCTCAAATCGGAAAGACTTGCGGAGATTTTCGATATTTCCTTGCGCAAGGCGGCGATCTGCGCCTCGACGTCACCCTGAATATCGTCCGCATTCTTCGAAAACATTGCCATTTTGGGAGCTCCTATTACTGATAGAACCATAACGACCGCGCCCGGCGAATGTTCCGCTGTAATTGTCCCCAGGGGTAATTAGGCCCACTGGTTTTGCAAACGGCCACGGCTAATCAGCGCCAGTGGCCTAGACCTAGTTGAAGCACATGAATGGGAACGCCATACCGGCGAACCGGTATCGCTGCGTGCCGTTGATCCGGAAAGCGACCATAAAAGATAACCGCGAATAAGCCCTTGGGCTGCCTCGTTGTCCTATTGGACGACTCGGGGGCAAAATCTCGAAGTGATAGTCTCAGTCGAAATGTCGAGACATGACGAGGAACACCAATGGTTGCCCCGATAACGTTACAGCAAAGCTTTTGGAACGAATGGAACGCGTCCACTCGGCACGTACAACTCGAGGAGATTTCGTTACGTCAAGCGGCGGTCGTGCGCGCTTGGCTCGCCCAGAGCGGCAGGAAAGATCTTGATATTCTCGAGGTAGGGTGCGGAGCCTGCTGGTTCGCCGATGAACTTTCACAATTCGGCTGCGTCACCGGTACCGATCTGTCCGACGAGATACTTGGAGGGGCACAACAGCGCCTGCCCCATGTGAAATTCGTTGCCGGGGACTTCATGAAGCTCGACTTCGGCTTCGAATGTTTCGATGTAATCGTTAGTCTCGAAGTCCTGTCGCATGTAGAGGACCAGCCGGCATTCATCGCCAAGCTGGCCAGTCACTTGCGTCCGGGCGGCTATTTGTTGCTGGCTACTCAGAACCGGACAGTCTTGCAAAAGTTCAACCGCATCCCACCGCCAAGTCCGGGGCAACTACGCCGTTGGGTAGATAGGGCGGAGCTGTCGTCACTTCTCTCGCAGCGATTCGAAATCGTCGACCTCTTCTCCGTCACGCCCAAAGCCAATAAGGGGGTTATGGCAATTCTGAACTCGCGAACGTTCAATCGGCCGATTCGCGCAGTGATAGGCGACCGGCTGGACAAGCTGAAGGAGTCCATGGGACTGGGGTGGACACTCATGACGCGCGCGCGCAAACCCGCAGCGCGGCCCTAAGTGCCGAGGCCATACTAACGCCACATCGCCCGCATTTTCGCTGCGACATCGACGCGTTGGCTTCGAACGTCGTTCGCACGAGCTTGTTCCCGGTTCATGACCGGCCAGGGCCTGCTTTCAAAATATTGGAGCAGCGTTGCAGGGATGAAGCGTGTGCGAGAAGCATAGACGTGACGGTCGCCATGAGCGTTCTGCCCATGGGTAAAGAAGCGCTGGGGCAGAACAAGGTGAAGGCTGTCCTTGGCGCGCGTCATCGCCACGTATAACAATCGACGCTCTTCCTCGAGTTCGGCCGTCGTTCCGGCGCCGAGATCGGACGGAATGCAGCCATCAACAACGTTGAGGACGAAGACGGACTTCCACTCCTGTCCCTTGGCGGAATGGATTGTCGAAAGGATGAGGTAGTCCTCGTCGAGCAGCGGCACGCCGGATTGATCGCTGGTAGCGTCCGGTGGATCGAGAGTGAGTTCAGTGAGGAAGCGCTCGCGGGACGCATAACCAGCCGCGATCTGCTCCAACTGCAACAGATCTGCCTTGCGCACCTCGGCGTCCTCATGAATGCGGTCAAGATGCGGTTCGTACCAGGCGCGCGCCCGCTCGATCTCGGCGGGCCAACCTGCGCCGCCGCGCTTTAGGTCGTTCAGGGCGTCGACGAATGTGCTCCAATCATTTCCGGCCCGGGATGGCGCGGGAAGGTCGGCGAGTGTTGCAAGCGGATCAGGTTGTTCGGCCATCTCGTCGAGTACCCGACGCGCTGATGAGGGACCAACGCCGGGGATGAGTTGCATCAGGCGAAAGCCAGCCACGCGGTCCCGTGGATTCTGGGCAAAGCGCAACAGTGCCAACATGTCTTTCACATGCGCGCTATCAAGGAACTTGAGGCCGCCAAATTTCACAAAGGGAATGTTGCGGCGCGTCAGTTCCACCTCCAATGGTCCGCTATGGTGCGAGGTCCTGAAAAGCACGGCCTGCTGTTTGAGCAAAGTTCCGGTCTCGCGATTTTCCAAAACCTGTTCGACGATATAGCGCGCCTGATCGGCTTCGTCCTTGACGGTCACCATGTGCGGCCGCTCGGCCGACTCCCGTTCGGTCCAGAGGTTTTTGGTAAAACGCTCCCTCGCCAGGTCGATCACACCATTCGCCGCGGCGAGGATGGGCTGGGTTGACCGATAGTTCCGATCGAGCGTGACGATATTGGCTGGCGGAGTGAACTCGCCAGGAAAATCGAGGATGTTCCGCACGGTAGCGGCGCGAAAGG
Organism: Phyllobacterium sp.; assembly: GCF_037994425.1. Classification (NCBI taxonomy): domain Bacteria; kingdom Pseudomonadati; phylum Pseudomonadota; class Alphaproteobacteria; order Hyphomicrobiales; family Phyllobacteriaceae; genus Phyllobacterium; species Phyllobacterium sp. Next base: position 63,082 of record NZ_JBBNAM010000325.1, on the reverse strand, counting down.
AATAGATCGATTGGGCGTCGTCGCCGACGACGGTCAGACCCCTTCCGGCCGGCCTTAAAGCCAGGAGTATCGAGGCCTGCAGCCTGTTGGTGTCCTGGTACTCGTCGACGAGTACGTGATCCCAGCGGCAGCCCATATCTTCGGCGAGCATCGGGTCGCCAACGGTTTGAGCCCAATAGAGAAGCAGGTCGTCGTAGTCGAGAACGTTTTGAAGCTGCTTTGCCTCGACATAGGCGGCAAAAAGTTCCCGCAGTTGTTTCTCCCAACCGACAACCCAGGGAAAGAACATCTGCAACACCTCGGCCAGCGGAATTTCAGAATTCACGACACGCGAATAGATGGCAAGGCAGGTTCCCTTGGTTGGAAAGCGGCTTTCCGTCTTTGAGAATCCGAGCTCGTGGCGGATGAGGTTCATCAGGTCCGCGCTGTCTTCGCGGTCGTGTATCGTGAAATCCGGATTGAGACCGATCTGTTCGGCATAATCGCGCAGCAGCCTGGCGCCGATTCCATGAAACGTGCCGGCCCAGGCCAACGCATCGGTCATGATCGCGGCATTCGCCCCCAAGACCTGAGCGCAAATGCGCTCCACGCGCCGCGCCATCTCGGCAGCAGCGCGTCGCGAGAAGGTCATCAGCAGAATACGCCGTGGGTCGGCGCCCTTGACGATCAGGTGCGCGACGCGATGCGCAAGCGTATTGGTCTTACCCGATCCGGCGCCTGCTATGACAAGGAGGGGCCCGCCAATCGTCAATGGAAGTAGGTCGGTCCCGTATTCGACAGCCAGCCGCTGCTCGGGGTTTAGTTTTTCCAGGTAGGCAGCGCCCATATTACCCCTTTGCGGAAAGCCTTTCGGCTGGGTTCGTGCGGCAAGAGTGAGTCGTTCACCAGATTACCCCAGCTTCATCCGCGAACAAATGAGGAACTTTCGCGTCCGGCGTGTTATTGCGGGAAATGCCTACGCAACAGACCAGGGGGATTTCGAACCTCGGTCCTGTGCAACATTGTTGATTTTTTCGGTTTTGCCCCTTGCGTTGAAAACCTTAGTAATCTAGGGCTTTCAGCGGCTCGGAGTGTAGCGCAGCCCGGTAGCGCACTTGACTGGGGGTCAAGGGGTCGTGGGTTCGAATCCCGCCACTCCGACCAAAAATTCCCCAACAGCATAAGATTTTGGCGAAACTGCCCCGAGGCCTTCTGCGTCCACCAGCGCTCGCTCCAGCCAGGCACTTGTGCCTTATCTTTTCAAGGGAAAGCTTGCCGCACAAGGCACTGAAATTGTTTGGCAGGTCAGCAATCAGGTATCGGATAGATGGTATCGAATTTCGCGATTGGCTCAACTTGTACCGGTTTGATTTAGGAATTTGACAACCTGCACGTTGTATAAGGCGCCTATGGAGCACTCGCCAAACTACTACGTCATCGGTCTAACCAGCATGCTGGTCCTGTGGGTATCGATCCTGATGCTGCTGCGCAGCGCCGGCATGTGAGCCCAGATAGCGCCAGCATTTCGCGAGACTGGCCACCCAGCCACTGTCGTCAGTATTCCCGCTTTCTGATTGCGTTGACTGTGGCAATCCCGCGCAAGCCTTCCTTGTTGCCGGTTGCGGCAACGGCTTCGAAAACGCGCAATGCATCAGCAAGTCGGTTCAATTTCACGTAGGCATAACCGCGCAAAATCATGAGGTCGGTACGTTCCGGCGCTATGCGTGCGCGCTGATCGAGCGCAAGAAGGGCTTCGTTCGGACGCCCGGCGTTGAACGCCTCTGTCGCGCGCGACGAAAGCAGCGCTATATCCAACTCAACCTGGCGCGTTTGCTGTTGCCGTGCTTTCGAGGCAGCGACCGCCGCCTTGTCACTAAGGCCGGCACGAAGGTAGGCAAGGCTCTGCCCGTAGGCTGCGTCGCTGCGGGCAGCTTCCGTGCGGCTGAGCAGGCCTCGTTCAAAAGCTGCCGCCGCTTCGAGCGGGCGGTTGATATCCATCAGACACCAGCCGCGGGAAAGCGCATTCTCGGGCGAAAGCGTCTGGGGGTTTATCGTCGTGGTACAACCGCGAGTGGAACGGGTGCCAGCGTTGTTCGGCGCTGGCGCCGACCTGCGTGGACGCGCTTCGGGCGCTCTTTGTATCGGCATCTGTTCGGTTTGCATCAAAGGCGCCTCGGTGGTTTCCATTCTCTGGCGGGAAATGGTCTCGGCCACCCGGTCTGCCAGCGTTCTCGGACTGGCCGGTTGGGGCGCGGCGCGATCGGGCACCTGCATATCCTGAAGCGCGAGGGGGGTAGTCAGGGTGGGACGCAGTTGCATTGGCTCCAAGCTGTCTCCAAATCGTTCGTGTGAGGGAACAAGCCCTGGCTGCCGTGTTTTCCGAAGCTCGCCGAGCCGCGCGATGCGCTCCGAACGCCCCGCCCAGCGCCGCTGGATCGCTGCTACGCCTGCGGTATCGCCGAGTTGCTGACGCGTCAGCACGAGACCATAGGATGACGGTTCGTCGTCAGGCTTCCACTGCAGCGCGGTTGAGAACCAGCTCGAGGCGGTCTCGAATTGATTGAGCAGATATGCATACCAGCCGAGTTGTTGCGCGGCATTTGCGTCTTTTGCTTCGACGACCTCGGGCACCATGCGCTGCAGAATCTCGGGCGCAATCTCGACCGGCGGATCCTGCGCCAAAAGATTTGCCACCGCCGCGATATAGACTGCCTTGGTGCCATCCGAGCTGTCACGCCATTCATACATGATCGCTTCCGCCTCGGCCGGCCGCGAACGCGCAATCATCGCAAGAGCAAGGCCTTGCGCGGAGGAGGGCGCGTTTTCTCGGTCATGCGAAAGCTTGAACCACTTTTCCGCCGCCTCGAAGTTGTTGCGGCGGAGATAGTACCAGCCGAGGATGAGCGGATCGGACGGCCCGGTTGCAGTCGCCAGTTTTTCCACGCGCTCGACATCCGCCGGCGACACCACAAGTTTCGGATCGGAACCTGCGTCCGCGACCGCCTTGCGCGCGAGGTCGTCGCGGATCGAGTCGAATTCGCTTTTGCCGTCAGGCGTGATTTTGGCCTTGGCCAGCAGGACATCGAGGTTGGGTCGCGTCAGAAGCGGTAGCGCCTTCTGCACCGTTGCAAGTCGTTCAGCTGGATCCGCACAGTTGTCGAGGATATAGGCGTAGGCATCCTTTGCCCGGGCCTCGCGATCCGTCTTGGCGAAGGCTTCGGCGGTCCGCCAAAGCACGTCGACTTCACTACAGGTCATGAGGCTGTTATGGGCAGCGCCCACACGGATCACAGTGTCGTATTGCTTGAGGTCGGAGGCATTGACCAGCTGCTCGCGGGCTTCGGCGAGTTCCAGGCGGTCGATCAGGTCGGATGGCGGCGTCCAGCCCTGCTCGCTGCTCTGCCTTTCCTGAATGGCTTTCCGCAATTCCGCGAGCTTCCCGTCCGCATAAAGCTTCCACATGGCATCGAGCGATGCGTCTGTCTGAACCGGGGCGGCAAGGGGATCGGCGGGGGGCGTCCAATCTGGATAGAGCGCGCGCAGCCGGGCGATCTCGGCCTCAAGCCGGCGCTGGTCGCCTTGACGGGCAAAATAACGCAACGCCGTCTCGTCGACCTTGGGCGGCGTGGTGGCCGCTGGCGGCTGCTCGGGTGCTGGCTGGGTGCGGCCTGCAGGCGTGCGGCCGGACTGGGCGACGACATATTCATCAGTCGCGTTCTTTTGATCTGGACCTCTATCTGCCTCCAACAGCGATGAACGGAAAGACTCCCGGGCTGTTGCGGTCTCTGGCAAATAACCCTGCTGCAGCGCAATAGCGCCAGCACATGCGGCTATGAGGGGAGCGAGGATGAGAACCGGCTTCTTCATAAACATTCCGGGTGCTGGCTGTAGGCAAATGAAAGCGATAATAGATGCAGCGTCGAGGGATAGTATAGGGTCGGCTGGAATGAGCGCACGGAATCCGGCAATTTTGTCTTGTCGAGCACGCAACCGATCAAGGCAGGGATAATCACGTACCCCGCATCAGGAAGTGTTTCTTTGACACTGCCACTTTCGCTATCCGTAATGACGACCTCGCCGCTCTCCGAGGTCATTCCCTTGCGCAACCTGGTCAGCAATTCCTGATCGTTGATATGGGCGCGCATCAGATAGAGCGGAATGCGCAATGCGTTGTATCCGAATTCCGCAGCGAAGCCTTTGGCCGGCTTCAATTGAGTCTTGGCCGACATCCAATCCGCAGGCATCGACCTTGGACCGGCGCTTGCCTTATTAAGTAGCCCAACGCCATTGATGCTCAGTTGCGTCCAATCAGTCGTCTTGTCGACCGACGCGAATTTCGGAAAGGCCTCGAAAACCCAATAGGACAGGTTGATGATCGGACCATCGTTGCGGTCAGCTTCTGAAAATCCCTTCGCACCCGGCAGCAGCAGCAACCGGTCCTGCCATTTGACGACGTTGGACTTGCCGAGACCGCCGATGATCGTCTTTGCTGCACCGACGAAGTCGTTGCGTCCCCAATCTGCGCCAGCAAGCAACAGGGCGTATGCGATAAGAATATCGCCATCCGACGCATTGTTGCTGTCGGTAATGTGAGGCTTTGCAGACGGATCCCATTTCCACATGGCAAGACCGTCGTCACGCAGCAAAAGCTCGGTTCGCGTGAATGACCAGATTTGGTCGAAATCTGCCTTGCTACTGGCAAGATATGCGAGCAGCAATCCGTAACCCTGGCCTTCACTATGGCTGATATTGCCATTGGCATCATCGATCACACGTCCAGCGGCATCGATGAAACGTGTTTTATACGCAGCCCAATCCTCTGGCTTGACCGTCCCGGACAAGTTCTGCGCCATGGCAACCCCGCTGCCGGCGAAGGCAAGGAAAACAGATAGGAGGAACGCGGATGCCCTCATATGCGCCTCCCGAGATTCGCCAGCATCCGTGAGGTTGCAATGCCAAGCAAGCCGGCCAGGACAACGAGGATCAATGAAAACCACAGGATATTGCCGGAAAGCCAATTGGCTATGACTAGTCTCATGTTGGAAAATGACAGGGGCTGTGTCGAAACAAAGGTGTAGTTGCCCACGGGCACCTTCTGCATTTCGTCCGTGCCGGCTTTGTAAATGGAGATGTGGCCATCGAGTTCCGGCCAATGATCCTGTCGCGTCAGGGCGCACACGCCCTCGATGAGATTGTCGTCATTGGCCGATGTCGCCACAGTCCAGACACCGTCGCCGTTGGGATTGGGTCGCTGGGCAATGAGCAGTGTTGCTGCCGGTTCGGGCGTGTACGGCGCATCGCTTTCGTCATGCAGGGAGAGACTGCTTAGCGAAATATTGAACGTGCGGTTCAACCAGTCGTCGAAAGAGGAGATCTGGCCGCGCCAGCCCTTGCCAGAAAGCCGCTCCCGCCATTCGTTGAAGTCGGACTGCGTATTTTCTTCCGGTGCCGCTTCGACATTGCCTTTAACCGCGCTCCATATCGTCCTTGTGTTCTCGGAGATCCCGGTCTGTGTCAGAACGCTCGATTCAATTTGCGGAATGGCGCCCACGAAGAGTGCATTGGAATTCATGGCCGAATTCGTTGTCGCTCTCGGATCGACTTCGATCGGGCGACCCGCTGCCACGGCCATGCGCGCGAGCAGGGTCGCTGCCGCCGAAAGGCTCTTTTCGCCGGCATTGTTCATCACGACGGGCAGGGGCTTTTCTGACCGGTTGTAGGGGAAGCTTGTACCGCTCGTCCCGGCAAGGTTGGGCAGGGTACCGATCCTTGCAAAGGTTGGAATGACGAATTCAGACGAATCGAAAAGCGCAAAGCGCGTCGTCGAGGACGCATTGGTCCCGGGCGCGCACACGGAATCCGTTTTGGTATTGAGCGCCGCCTCGATGGTGATGAGGTTCACGCCGGGGCGGAAGTGCCGCATCGTGAAGCCGATCGGAAAATGCCGCAGGATCTCGCCGCCAGATGTGGTTATCGGAAGTGTGGCGGCAATATTGTCGTTGACATAGACGTTGATCTGGCTGCCCGGCATAACGTCTTCCGAATAGGCAGCATCGAGGAGAATCGTCGCCTTGCCATACTCGTTTGCATAAAAATCCGAGGGAACGCCGACGGCAAATTCGGTTCGCAGGCGGCGTCCGGTGAAGTTTTTCGTATCGACGCCGAGTTCGCTCAGCTTTACCCGCGAAGCTGAAAGGAAGAGCGGTACGTCGGGGGACCGCCATGTCTGCGTCGACAGGAATGTCCGCGGGACACTAAGGTCACGCTTCAGCGGATCAACCAATCCTGCTACCGCGCTGCTGACAGACTGCCAGTCGGCGCCGCGCAGCCGGAGGATCGAACTCCCGGTCGCCGGGTCTTCAATGAACCCCGCGCCAGGCGCTCCGCGATTGTCCGCCCATGCCGAAACGGATTGCAGTTCGTCATCGGTGCCAAGGAGGACCGTCAACGCACCCGGCGACTGTTCGGTCGGCATGTTGGACGAGACTGTCACTGTCTGGTTCGGCATATTGGCCATTATCGCCAGCCCCTGGGCAACGTGCAGCATGGGAGCGGCCGCCTGCGCGCGGTCGATAGCAGGTATAACGAGGTTGAACGTGGTTCGTCCGGTCGCATCGACTCCGATCGCTCGTATATCGTCCAACTTCTTGAGCCTGCTGGCACTTTCGCTGGCAAATGAAAGATATGTTTTTGAAGGATCGACCTCGGTCCACAATTCATAGGTGGATTGCACCGTGCAGTCGGTGCGATGGCGAAGGCTGGTCGTTATCCGGAAGGTGTTAAGTCCTTCCTTGAGAATTCCGGCGGGGATCTTCGCAGTCAAGGTTTTGCGGCCTTCCGGCGACTGGACCGGCTCGCTGATGATGCGGGCGTTGTTGATAGAAACCGTAATCGTTGACCATTCTGGTGCTACGACGAGGCTGCTCTGATAGGTCAGCGACAGGGTGGCCGGGGCGGCCGCCTGATCCGTTGTGATGAAGACGGCCCACGTCTTGTCACCGGTTTCGCCGCTGAACGAAAGACTGTCCTGGGGAATGATATAGCGCCTCGCCTGGCCGTCGGTTCTGGCGGCAGGTGCTGTCGCCTGCTTGGGCGCGGGTGCTGGTGGCGGCTCGCCGGGTATGGGCGAGAACGGTTTGACGGGCTGTTGTGTCGGCGGGGTTGCTGGTACGGCCGGACGCTCGGGCGACATATCGAACGGCGCAACCTGGGCGTGGGAAACCAGAGTGGAAACGCCAATCAAAAAGCAGGCAATGAGAAATCTTCTCATAGCGTGCCCTCCCATTCCCTCTTACCTTTTCCCGTCAAGTGGCGGAAAAGATAGGAGAACCCGCGATAGGTCTGGAATATGGCGACACCGAAAAACCAGATCGTTCCCTTGAAGAGGCCAGGATTGCCGCGTCGCTCGAGCTGGAATTTTGTCCACTGAGCCGAATTCGCAAAGATCAGATCGGCAATCAGTGAATGATCGGTAGGCTGGTCTGGCATAAACATGCAGCCGACCGATGTCTCCCCAGCCTGTTTTCTGACATTGCGAACCTGCAATGGAAGATCACCGAGATCGCCCGTCGCAAATGTCTTGAAGCGGACGTCGGTAAGCATACCGACCGATACCGTGTCGACCACATCGCCAAGAACCTGAACACGGATGCCGTTGACCGATACGTCGTCGATCGTTCCTTGAAGCCAGCGTTCTCCCGCTCGGAATTCACAGCGGCGGCTCACCTTCACCCGCCGTGATGGCCGTTTATCTCCGCGCTCGGAGACGACCCCAAGTGCACAGCCGGCGAAAACCAGGTTTAGAAGGTTCCACGCGCCTACAACGAGCGTGACGTCGGCTTTGTAAGGCTCTGTATATATCCGGTAGACGGTCACGCCGACGCCGACAAGCAGGACGAAGAAGATGACAAAGAAGGGCGCGCTCAATTCCGAAAGCCGGCTTCGGTCGATACGCTCGTCCTTCGCCGTGACTTTGAACGTAGGCTTGTGCGGGTTAAGCGCAACGGAAACCACAGCCGGCAAAAGATGCACGGTCTGTACATACTCGTAGAGCTCGGAAATCCAGGGCCAGCGGAAAGCGCCATAAAGGTAGTTCTGCATCATCAGGTTCACGACCATGTAAATGAGCGTGTATGCGAGGAATTCCCCGCCCGATGCCGTGAAGATCTCAAGCCCGAAGAAAAGGTAGAACAGCGGCGCCACCAGGAAAATGGCGCGTGGGAAGGGGAAGAGCCAGAACAGAGTCGACGAAAGATAGCAAAGGCGCTGCGGGATCGTCAGGCCGCCATTGAAGAGCGGAAAGCGGAACCGCAGGATTTGCATCATGCCCTGCGCCCACCGGCTGCGCTGGCCGATGAAACTGGCAAACGTAGCCGGCTGCAGACCGGCGATGAGTGGCTTGTCGAGATAGACGCTGTTCCAGCCCCGCGAGTGAAGGGCAATGGCGGTCTCGCAGTCCTCGGTAATGCTGATGCCGCTGAATCCGCCGGTCACATTGAGGGCTTCGCGGCGCAGCACAGCGGCGGACCCGCAAAAGAACGCGGCGTTCCATTTGTCGAGGCCGCGCTGGATGATTCCGTAGAACATTTCGTTCTCGGAGGGCATTTCCTCGAACGTGCGTAGATTACGCTCGAGCGGATCCGGGTTGAGAAAGAAATGCGGCGTCTGGACGAGGAACAGCTTCTCGTCCTCATCGAAATAGCCGACTGTCTCCAGCAGGAAGTCACGCGTTGGCGCGTGGTCCGCATCGAACACGGCGATGAGTTCACCCTTCGAATGTTCGAGGCCGTTGTTGAGATTGCCCGCCTTGGCGTGGAGGTTCTTCTCGCGCGTGAGGTAGCGAACGCCCAGTGCCTCGCAAAGGGCCGAAAGGTCGTTGAAGCGCTTTTCTGCAATGTGTGATTCGACGATCTTGTCGGCGTTGCGCTTCTGCAGTGTTCCGCCGTCGTCGAGTATCCAGACAGTGAGCTTGTCGGCCGGATAGTCCATCGCCTTGGCTGCGGCCATCGTGTTCGCAAGAAGTTCAATGTCCTCGTTGTAGGTCGGAATGAACACATCGACGCTCGGCAGTTCGCCTCGCGTTGCTGGCCTCGCGGCGCGATGGGGCAGTGGCATCGACACCACGAAAAGGCTGAGCGCCAGCATCATCACGCTGTAAATCTCGGCGAGGTAGAGCAGGAACCCTGGAATGAAGTTCTCAAGCTGGTTCACCGGCGGTAGCGTGCTCGTCGTTCGCCAGTACACGTAACGCATGACAATGGCCGTACCGAAGGCGAGTGCGATCAGCCGCCAGATGCCGCCGGCATTCAGCGTCTTCAACACCATCATGAGGAACAGGACCGAAGCACCAGCGATGAGCTGCGTCTGCAGATTCACCGGCAAAGTGACCAGCAGCAGAACGCAGATCGACATGACAAGCCACATCAGGATGATAAGGAACTTACGCATGAACGTCCGTGCTTTTCGGTAGGCGGGCGGGCGAAGAATTCATCTCATTTCCTGGCGCTTTGGTTTAAATGGGGAGGGTCATTCCCTAACGAACGTAACTGCGTAAAGGCTCCGGGTTTACTGTGCGTTTTCGGTGGGTGGTGGTGGAACAATGGCGGGATTCATCTGGATCGGTGCAGGTGTAAGCGGGGTCGTTCCGGAAACAGGCGGCGGCGGAACCAAAGGTCCGATCGGTGCGGGCCTTACCGGCCTCGTCTGGACTGCAGGCGTTGCCGGTGCTCTGACACGCCTTTGCGGCTGCACAGCGGCGGGCTGCGGCGCGGGCGGAGGCATCAATGACGTAGACGGCGGCATGCCGGGTCCGGCCGGATATATATTGGCGCCCGGGCGGCCAAGATTTTCAGGTGCGCCGGCCGGCTCGCCATAGGGGTTCCAGCTATAATCGTTGAAAGCCGCATTGATGGTGAAACCATACATGAAGGCCAGCAACTGCTCTTCGGTGAGCCGCGAATCGCAAAGACGCAATCGGACCTGGATGGAACCACGCCCGGTAAACCAGCGCGATTGTGATTCAGGTGGCCTGATGCGTTGCCAGGCGTAGATGCAGGTATCGCCGGATCGCGAGCGCCCGCTGGCAAAGCCGAACGGTCCGTAACGATTCTGCACATAGTTTGGAGAACGGCGCATGGGAACGCCCGGCAGTGTGCCGCGCAACTCACGATCGATGTTGGTTGTGCCAAGCTGCCGATCCCGCAACGTATCGCCGCCTGAAAGGTTTGCCCTGACTGGCCCGAAAAACTGCACGCGCAGGACATTCTGGCCGGGCGTGTGGGCGGACGTCGCCAACAGAATCTCCTGTTGCACCGCATTATTGTAGGAGCGCTCGATGACACTGACGATGGAAGGTCCGCCAGGCGGCGGCAGCGCATAAGCTTGCTGCGCATCGACGGTTCGCGTGGACGCCAAAATCTGCGGCGGTCCTCCGGAGGCACAACCGCCAACCAGGAGAAGCACCGTCAGACAGGAGGCTTGCTTCAACATTGGGAAAAACTAGGCGATGGAATTGATTCGTACAAAGGAAATGCTTTACGCCATTGGGAAAGTTGGAACTTTACGCGCTGACAGTTGCCTGATGGATACACCCAGAAATTGCAGGACAGTATCTGGTCAAGTCACCGGCGTACATGCGTTCAAGGAATGCGAGGCATTATTTCCAGATTTCGATCTTGGCGATCTTGTTGTCCTTAGTCATCGTCAGTTTATATTGCTCAAATCTCGTTTTGTCGTCGCAGGTTACGCGCACTACGGTAGGGCCGGTCGAGGACAATACCTTGTCCACATAGGCGTTCGAAACCTGATCGCACCAGAAACCTGCATTGCGGATCGCTCGCGCGGTCCGGCGCTCCAGCATATTTCTCTCCATGGACTGCGCTGCGGCGGCGCTAGCGCCGAAGGAGAATATGACGAGAGCCGGCAAGATGAATTTCATGCTCTAACCCCAAGCAAATGTTGATTTAAATTACACTGCCAGCCGCACCGGAAGGGCCAGCGTCATTCGCTGAAGAGGATGCTGCGCAGCAGCTCGAATTGCAACGATGTTACTGTAACAACTTTGACGCGGCAATTTATTTGAACGAAAATCCGACGGGCAACCAGGGTGCCTCCCTCCGATTGCCCCATCCGAGCGGGCCCGGCAATTGATGGCTGATCTCCCTTGCCAGCATGACCGCTTCGGCGGCCGATTCCGGGTTCGCTCGGGTGCATCAATACAGCAATTTATTCGTAAGGCAGTTCGGCATATTGTGGGAATAGTGAAAGAAATTTATCAGGGGCTAGCTAATGGGTAATGTTGAGTTCCGGGTCTGGGCAGCGAGGGCGGCCGCGCTCTTCGCACTTGGCCTCATGGCCTTCGTCGGCTGCGCCGCAATCGCTCGCACGCAGACAGCGCCTTCAACGCCTCCTGAAAAAGTCGAGCAAATGCTGAAACTTTTGGATGATCCGGAGGTGAAGGCCTGGATTGCGAAGAAAAGCTCGGCACCGGCACCGGAAGCGTCTATGGGTGCCTCAGCCAATGACTTCATGAAATGGTCGAATGCCATTCGTGCGCATTTGCGCGGGGTCGGCGAGGCTATTCCCGAAGTGCCGGGCGAATTCGAGGAAGCCAGCGACACGATCATGACCGAAGTACATGGTCGCGGCCCGGGCTCAATCTTGGTGCTGTTCGCTGCCTTTGCCGCACTCGGATTCGGTGCCGAATTTGTCTTCCGACGTCTGGTTGGCCGAATGCATGTACGGGGCCTTGCCAGCGTGACGGAGGCCGGAACCACCGCGCGCCATCACATGATCGGCAAGGCGATATTCGTTGCCATCGCGCCGCTCGTCGTCTTCGCTGTCGCCAGCGTTGGTGCATTCCTCGCCTTCACCTGGCCGCCGCTTCTCTGGCAGCTAGTCCTGCCTTTGCTGATCGCACTCATCGCCTGGCGGGCAATCATGCAGATAACGGCGATTCTCCTCGGCACGCACAGTGCCTATGCGAGCGACGGCGTGTACCCGCAATTGCGCCTGATCCCCATGGACGACGTCAGGGCGAAGTTCTGGTATCCCCGCGTTGGCGCGTTCGCCGGCATTTTCTTCGCCGGCTGGGCCTTTGAGGGCCTTATGGACATTCTCAACTTCACGCCGAATGTTCGAAGTCTTCTTGTCTACATTCTCGGCCTCGGCCTGCTTTTGATCGCGGTCGAAGCGGTTTGGCGCCGCCCCGAAGCGCCCGCGGAGTCGAAGGTCTATCGGCTAAAGGAATGGCTGCTCACATTCTACTTGTGCGCGCTTTGGCTGCTTTGGGTCGCGGGCTTGAACCTTTTTCTTTGGGTCGGAATCTATGCTCTCGTGCTGCCACCGATCTTGAGGTCGACGAGCGCGGTCGTACGCTCCTTCTTCGCCGGTAGCGACGATGCGGTCAGATCCCGCAATACGATTTTCGAAGTGCTCACGGAGCGTGGAGCGCGTGCCCTCGTCATCGTAATTGCGGTGGCTTGGCTTGCCTCGGTCGCCCGATTTCGCGCAAGCGGCCTAATGGGGGACGAAAACGCCACCCGACTTATCCGGGGGGTATTGAGCGGTGTCGTCATCCTATTGGCCGCCGACCTTATCTGGCAGTTGACCAAAGGCCTCATAAATCGCCGTATCGAGCGTGCCCGCATCGAGGGCGGTGACGAAGCCGAACTTGCCCGCAGCGGACGTCTCTTGACGCTCTTGCCTATCCTGCGAAATTTCCTCGCCGCGCTCATCGCGACCATCGCGGTCATGATGGTGCTCTCCGGACTGGGCGTCGAGATAGGTCCCCTGATTGCCGGCGCCGGTATTTTTGGCGTTGCCATCGGCTTTGGCTCGCAATCACTGGTGAAGGACGTCATCAGCGGCGTGTTCTATATGACCGACGACGCGTTTCGAGTTGGCGAATATATCCAGAGCGGCAGCTATAAGGGTACGGTCGAGTCGTTCAGTATCCGCTCGGTGAAGCTGCGGCATCATCGCGGCCCGATTTTCACGGTTCCCTTTGGCTCGCTTGGGGCGGTGCAGAACATGAGCCGTGACTGGGTCATCGACAAGTTCCTGATATCGGTGAACTACGACACGGATATCGCGAAGGTCAAAAAGGTGGTGAAGGGTGTCGGCGCAGCTTTGCGTGAAGATCCTGAATTTGGCCCCCAGATCATCGAAACGGTGAAGATGAAGGGGGTCGAGGCGTTTGGCGATTACGGGATCAACTTGAGCTTTGCCATGATGACCAAACCAGGGCACCAATCTACGATTCGTCGCCGCGCCTACGCCATGATCCGCGAAGCTTTTGCAGCCAACGGCATCGAATTTGCCTCACCCAGGGTACAGGTCGCCGCTAATGAAGATCAATCGGCGAGCGCGGCCGCAGCCGCCCGCGACACGTTGAACCGCAAAAAGGCGGCAGAGGCGGCAAAGACGGCCGAAGGAGAAAGCTGAGAAATAAGTTTGTGTTCAGGGTGCAGTATTCTCGGCGCCGTTGCGTTTACGCCGCATAATAACGGAATCGATCGCAAATTCCGCCATGGCTGCGGCATCGCGATTCCCGATGATGAATGCCGCGCGGATAAAGCGTGCAAGCGTATTGAGTTCCGGATCATTTTTGTCGGAAAGGCCGAGTCGCTCGGCCGCATTGTCCAAGGCGCACTGCATCAGTTCGCCGTCCAATTTCGAATAGTTTGGATTGTCGTCGTCCAAAAAGGTCAAACGCTGGTCCACCCTCAAAGCTCGGCGTCCCATTTTTTCCCCAGGGAGCGCTTGGGAAGATTTATAAATCAAAATGTTTAAATTACCACAGGGCTGGCCGGAAAACTGGAACCGCGGTTCTGATAGCGCGCTTCGAGTGCGACGCAGCCCCAGACAATGCCGACAAGCAGCCAGAAATGCCGCCAATGGTCGGTGTCGATGATATTGCCGATTGCCACATGGGCCACATAGGCGAGATAGGCGCATAGTAGGTAAGGCTGCCACGGCCGCTCGCGAAATAGAATCCTCAGGCCGAATCCAAGCGTCAGCATTGTCAGCGTCAGGTAGCTGATGAAGCCGATCCATCCATAGTCGAGCGATGCCTTCAGCCAGATATTGTGCGTGTCCTCGCCGAAGATCGGTCCGAACTCGAGTGGCCCGATGCCGAGTGGGTGGTCTATCGACATCAACAAACCATACCAGTGGCGTGCAAACCGCCCGAACTGGGCTTCGTCATAGTCCTGCACCAGCTGCGCGCGCGCCGTGAAAAGTTCGGCGACGCTTGGTATCTGCAAGGCGATCAGGACGGCAAGCAGAACCAAAACGACGGCGAGAGCAGCGAGGATGATGATCCGCAGGCGAAATTTCGGACTGGGGTTTCTGACGAAGAGTACGAAGGCGACGCCGGCAATGATGAAAGCCGCCATGCCCCAGGCTGCGCGCGAGAACGAGAGAAATACGCCCAGTGTGATAATGAGGATTGGGACAAGTCGAACCGGCAACGCGCGCAGATCGCCCACGAGCACACCATGAACCAGCCAGGCAAGGGGTAGCATGAGGAACGGCCCGAAAACGTTCGGGTCCTGGAATGCGCCCATCGCACGGCCGTAGCGTGTGAAAATGTCGGCGCCCGGAAAGGCGTCGAAGTAGCCGAGTATGCCGAGGAGCGACGTGCAGACTGCCGAAAGGATGTAGGCCCTGAACATGACCGCTAGGACGCGGTCATTGGTGCTGATGATGGCGGTGTAGAAAACGGCCGTGAAGCAAAGAAACAGGGAGACGGTGATATACATCGGCGCAGTCTTCAGTTCCGCCATCTGGCCCATGGAGATGACGCCGCCGATGTTGAAGACAACGAGGATTGTGAGCAGCACGGCAGCGGTGCGCGACAGGCGAAGGCCAAAAAGCGCCCAGATCCCAATGAGACCCGCCATATAGAGTTCGTAGGGTGCGGGTTCGTCGATGACGAAGCCGCTGAGAAAAACGCCAAGACCGACCGCGAAAGTGGAAATGAGCCCGACCAGGGCGCGGTTTTTTGCGGCGTGCTCGGCCTTCGTGGCGTCACTCGGGGTGGTGATTGCGCTCAATAGGCGTTGTCCGTGTTGAGGAGGCGGATTGGCGTGAGAAACAGAATTTTGAGGTCGAACCACAACGACCAGTTCTCGATGTAATAGAGGTCGAACTCGGTTCGCATCTTGATCTTCTCGTCGGAGTCGACCTCACCGCGCCAGCCATTGATCTGGGCCCAGCCAGTTACGCCGGGTTTCACCCGGTGGCGGGCAAAATAACCATCGACGACTTCATGATAAAGAAGATTGCGCGTATGCGCATAAACGGCATGCGGCCGTGGACCGACGAGAGAGAGCGTCCCTATCAGCGAATTGAAGAACTGCGGCAGCTCATCGATCGAACTCTTGCGGATGAAGCGGCCAACACGCGTTACGCGCGGATCATCTTTCACCACTGCATTGCGGGCGGTCGGATCGCACATGTCCGTGTACATGGAACGGAACTTCCAAACCTCGATCAACTCGTTATTGAAGCCGTGCCGCTGCTGCTTGAAGATGATCGGCCCCTTGCTCTCGAGCTTGATGGCGATGGCGGTACCGATGATGACCGGACTGAAGATGAGGATCCCAAACAGGCTGAAAAAGATGTCGAAGGCGCGCTTGGCGACCGAATCCCAGTCGTTGATCGGCTTGTCGAACAGATCGATCATCGCTACCGAGCCGATATAGGAATAGGCGCGGGGACGGAACTGCAGGTGATTATTGTGCGCCGACAACCGGATATCGACTGGCAGCACCCACAATTGCTTCAACAAGGAAAGGACGCGCGCTTCCGCAGTGATCGGCAGCGAGACGATGAGCATGTCGATATGGGCAATACGCGCGAATTCGATGAGTTCTACGATATTACCGAGTTTGGGATAGCCAGCCACGACCGCGGGGGATCGCTTGGCGTCCCGATCATCGAACACGCCGCAAATTCGAATATCATTATAGGGTTGCTGTTCGATTGACCGGATCAGATCTTCGGCCGGCTTGCCACCCCCGACGATTACCGCACGGCGCTCCATTTTGCCATTGCGCGCCCAGCGCCGGATCAGCCTTGACATGACGATGCGGAATCCGGCGAATGCGACGAGCGCGACAATATACCAAGCCCCGAACCAGAGACGCGAGAAATCCTCGGAGATCTTGAGGAAGAAGCCCGCGAGCGACGTCAGCGCAAAAGCACCGGAAATGCTGAGGATAAGTCGCCCGATCGTATGAAACGGGTCGCGCATGACGGCGAGTTGGTAGCTATCGGCAAATTCGAGGAGAAGGACGCTCAGCGTTGCCGTTGCGAGAATCGCAGCTGTGTAGTGCAGAAGGGAGTTTGCCGGTGTGCCAACATAGAAGACGAAAATCCCAAAGCCCGCGAGTGTGATGATTGCGAACTCGACCATCCGCATAATGCCGCTGACCATGACGGGAGAATTCGTATTGCGCGCATACTGGGAGGCAATGGCATGAGCGATGGGGCTCAGTTTGGCCTTCTCCTGCGCCGGCGCAGCGGGCCGCGACGCGACGCTGCGCACAGCATCACGCGAAAACCCGTGTTCGGCTTTTCTGTCTTTCATGATTGACCCTGAAGTTGTAGCGGCCCTCATTAGCATGGTTCGCCCGGAAATACAGAAGAGAAACTAATCCTTAGTGCGGATCGCAGCGAAATACTCGGCTTCAAGCCGCGAGGCCATGTTACCGATACCGAACTTCTCGCGAAGGCTATGTATATCGGGAAGAATCTGGCGGAAAGCCGTCAGATCGCCGATTGCCAGCGTCATGGTTTTCGCAAGAGCATCTGCATTCGGCTCAACAAGCGCAGGGGTTGCTTCGCCAAGGATCTCAGGAATTCCGCCGACGCGGCTCGCGATCACGGGCCGTCCGGCTGCAAGCGCTTCGAGCACGATGTAGGGCAGGGCCTCGGCGCGGGATGGGATCACCACCACCTTTGCCAGCCTGAATGCGTCGCGCGCCTTCATCGGCATGAGAAAGCGAATATTCGGGCCCATGCCTGCGGATTGCGCCTGCTCGACCACCGAGGCCCGATCCTTGCCGTCCCCGATCATCACCGCCTTGAGGTCGC
Source organism: Phyllobacterium sp. (assembly GCF_037994425.1). Lineage (NCBI taxonomy): Bacteria > Pseudomonadati > Pseudomonadota > Alphaproteobacteria > Hyphomicrobiales > Phyllobacteriaceae > Phyllobacterium > Phyllobacterium sp. Next base: position 46,003 of record NZ_JBBNAM010000325.1, on the reverse strand, counting down.
GTCCGGAAGTGGCGCTCGCCTTTGAAATGGCGCCTACAAAAATGTCTGGACCTTTTAGGGCACGAATTTCGCCGATGTAGAGGAAATCCGCAGCGTCATCTTCCACCGCTACCGGTTCGAATTCGCTGTCGCTCAAACCATTGTAGATCAGTGCGTGGCCGCAGCGGGGGGCACCGATCTTCTTCGTATAGATGCCCTGCTCATAGGCGGAGACGAATATGATCCGGTCCGTCATCCGTTCCAGCAGGCGTTCGACGCGAAAGATGACGCCGCCCTGCATGCTTGCCGCATCGAAGTGGAGGCTGCCACCGTGAGGCGAGTAGATGCGCGCGACCTTGGAGCCGGAAAGTCGCAGCATCGATCCGAACAGGCGCGCATAGGTGCCGCCCTTTGCGCCATGTCCATGCAGGATGTCGGGCGCCATCTTGCCAATCATCCTGTAGGTGCGGAACGCCGCAACGACGTCTCCGGGACCGATCTGGCGTTGCATAGGAATCCGCTGGAGCCCGAGGTCGAGCTTGCCGCGCATTTCGCTTAGCAGCGCTTCTTCAAATGCGCCTCCAGTGGAAGCATCGCAGATTGCGCCCACCCTGTGCCCGGCAGCCACCTGTGCATGGATGAGGTCACGCACATGTCGAAATATCCCGCCGACAGGTGCGCGAAAACAATGGACGATACGCAGCGAGTGTTGCCTTTCCATGGGGAAAATCAGAAGAACCGCTCGCGCACATAGATCGTGTCGCCCGGCAGTACCTGTTCGGAAATGATAACGCGTCCTGTCAGGCTCTCGCCGTTGATCTGGCGCGTAATATCGATATCCGTCTGGTTGGCGCGTGGCGTAAACCCGCCGGCAGCAGCTATTGCCTTTTGGGCCGTCATTCCGGGAACGTAGGAATATTGCCCTGCTGCACCAACTTCACCCATGATGAAGACAGGCCGATAGCGGTCTATCTCCACTGCTACATCCGGGTCACGCAGGAAGCCCTTGCGAAGTTTGGCCGCCACGGCGGCCTCGATCTGTTGTATCGTCTTGCCACGAGCAGCGATGCTGCCGACCAGAGGAACTGAAATATAGCCCGCCTGATCGACGCTATAGGTATTGGTGATACCTTCCTGATCGAACACGGTCAGGCGAATGCGATCCCCCGCATCAAGTAGATAGGGTTTGTTGATAGCCGCATTGAAGGCAGGGGGAGCCGGCCGGTAACTGGCGCATCCACCGAGCGTCATGCATAGAACGCCAATGGCGACCATTAAGATCTGCTTGCTGAACACGGCTCGAACCCTAACGACAGTTGCAACGAGAATTCTCGATTCTGGCTGGGATTATCAATTCATTAGGGTTAATGGCTGGTAAAATATCGGAGAATGACAAGCACTTGAAGATAGGAATTGGGATGCCTCAATTTGATCATGCGTTGGCAGAAGATATTCTTAACGCGCTGGTTACCATGCGCATTTACCATGTCGCCGATCGAAGCGGAGTTGCATGAATGGCCGGGGCGAGCACTGTCGGTAACGATGTAGACATTGACATAGGTGCCTTGTTCGCCAGCCTGTGGCGAAACAAGTGGCGCGTCCTTTTCGGTTCGCTCCTGCTAACGGGTTTGGCATTTGCCGCCCTGTCATCAGTTTCACCAAAATACCGCGCCGAAACGCGGATATTGATAGAGACGCGGGAGTCGATCTTCACGCGACCGACCACGCAACAAGCGGATGATCGGGCGGTCATCGATCAGGAAGGCATCAAGAGCCAGGTCGAGCTCATCAATTCTTCCGATCTTCTAAAGCGCGTTATCGCCAAGCTTGACCTCGGCAAGAATGCCGAACTCTCGGCCGGGGCGGAGCCATCGGCGATTGGGCGGCTCTTCGGCGAGGTCGGCATAGGCAAGAACCCCGACGCGGAGACTCGCGACGATTATATTCTTCAGGCTGTCCGTGACCGATTGGTCGTCTACGCCGTCCAGAACTCGCGTGTCATCGTCGTGCAATTCTCCTCGAAGGATCCGGCGCTCGCCGCTGCGGTCGCCAACGCGATTGCCAACGAATATATCGCGACACAGCAGGCATCGAAGTCGCAATCCAACGAAGTTGCTACGGGGTGGCTGCAGCCGGAAATCGCCGATCTCAGCAAACGCGTGCAAGAAGCCGAGGCAAAAGTCGCAGCTTTCCGCAGTTCCTCCGACCTTCTCATCGGGCAGAACAATGCGGTTCTTGCGACGCAGCAATTGTCCGAGCTTTCATCGGAACTGTCGCGTGTCCGGGCCAACCGGGCTGCCACTGAAGCCAAGGCCGAAAGCGTCCGCTCGGCGCTCGCCAACGGCGTCGCCGTCGAAACGCTCCCCGATGTCATGGCATCGCCGTTAATTCAGCGGCTGCGCGAGCGGCAGGTACAGCTCAACAACGATATTGCCGATCAGTCGTCCACTTTGCTGAGTGGCCATCCCCGGATGAAGGCTTTGCGCTCGCAGCTTGCGGATCTCAACCAGCAAATCCGGCTCGAAGCCCGCAAGGTCCAGGGCTCGCTCGAAAGCGAGGCACAGACGGCGCGCCTGCGCGAAGCCCAATTGATCCGCTCGCTGAACGAATTGAAGGCGCAATCAGCTAAAGCGGGCGAAGAAGAGGTCGAGTTGCGCGCCCTCGAGCGCGAGGCAACGGCCCAGCGGCAATTGCTTGAATCATATCTCACCCGCTATCGCGAAGCCTCGTCGCGGATCGACCGCAGTTCAATGCCGGCGGATGCGCGCATTTTCTCGCGCGCCGACCGGCCGATCGAGCCATATTTCCCAAAGATCGTTCCGATGACGATCGCCGCTTTCGTCGCGTCGCTGCTCTTGTTAAGCATCGTTACGCTGCTGCGGGCGCTGTTCACGGGTGCGGCTTTGCGTCCTGCCTACACCAAGCAGATGATAGCGTCCGAACCCGCGACTGCCGCGATCCCTAGCAAATCTGTCGCCTTGGGGATTCCAGCCCCCGAAGAGAACGCACGCGCCGTGATCGCAGCTCCTGTAGAAGAGCCGGCTGCCGGCGTACTCGTCGTTCAATCCGACCACTCCGATGTCGCCAACTTGGCAGACCGCCTGATGGCGAGCGGCGCGGCGCGTGCCGTCGTGGTTTCGCCGGAAGGTGATGAGGCTTCCGCCCTGACGATATTACTGGTGCGAGAACTTGCCGACCGTGGCGTGCGTGTCATTCTCGTCGACATGACAGGTTCCGGTGAAATCGGCCACTCCATGCTTGATGACAAGAACATTCCCGGCATCACCAATCTCTTGGTGTCCGACAAGCATTTCAGCGATGTGATCCATCCGGATCACTATTCCCAGGCCGAGCTTATCCCGCTTGGCAATCACGATCCGGCAAAGGCAATGCAGTCAGTTGGCCGCCTGCCGATGATCCTCAATGCCCTGCAATCCGCATACGATCTTGTCGTCATCGACAGTGGCGCGTCAACCGTCAAGGAACTGAAGCATCTGCTCGCCGATGGTACGGAATTGATCCTTGCTGTCGTCAATCCGGACGACCCGGATGTTGTCGCGACAGCTAAGGCGGTGTTTGAAGCAAAGCTGCTGCAGCCGGAACTTCTTACGCCGTTTGGCAGGGCACAATTGCGGCTTGACGGCGGTAGGATCGTCCACTCGGCTTGACGATCGGCTCGTCGCTCCACCTATCCGTCGGATAGGTTATTTCCCAAGCAATCGGCGTTTTGTTACATTCGAACTCCAAGCGTTTGTCGCAGGAGACGCCAATGTACTTGCAAACGATTGCGGAAGACCAAGCGACCGCGGGTCGCTGAAATCTACGACGCACAGAAAGCGCAGATGGGTTTCGTCATGGCGACGGCAAAGGCGTTCACGCCGCGGCCGGATTTGCCGATCTACACGGATTTCATAGAAAACGTTCGTGCTGGTTTTTCCCTTGGAATTCGCGAGTGGCGCTTGATCACGCTCGTTGCAGCGAAACACGTCCCGTCCACCTATTGCTCCTATGTGTATGGCAAGCAGTTGGTTGGCGATCTCGGATCGAAAGAGTCGGTGATTGCGGTACACAAAGATTTCGGCAACGCTGGTCCTTCGGACAAGGATGTCGAGATGCTTGCCTATGCAGAGCAGATAGCGATCGACGCCTCGCAGATTACCCAGACAAGCATCGATCGGCTCCGGGACGTCGGCTTCAGCGATCAGCAGATATGTGACATCGCTCTGTGTGCCTCGTTCCGCTGTTTCGTAAGCCGGTTTTTCGATGCTGTGGGCGCGGGACCTGAACCGGTTTATATCGATGAGAACACGGAGTTTTGCGAGGCTTTGACAGTCGGCAAGCGCTTCTGACATTCACGCTCGATGTTGGCCGCGAAGTCTGGTGCGAGCCGACTTGACCAATGCCCAGATTTTTTCGTTCTGCTTGATCCGCCGTACCAGGGCGCCACGAGTGCCGAGGTAAAAAGAGTGCATCCGTCCTCGCGCCGTCAAGCTGATATCGGTGTCATAGGTAGGTGTCTCGATATCGCTCCAGCTGCGCTTGTAAGGCTCGTCGCCGATACCAAAACTATAGATGGCAAGGTCTGAGCCGCAGCTTTCCTCGATATCTTTATAGAAAAGGAATTCTCCAGGGCTAGTATTGATGAATTCGTCATCGGCGATCCCGACAAAGTCGATAAATGTCTGACCCCTGGCGTGGGATTTGCCGAGGACTGCCCGGTATTTGCCCGCAACTTCAAGTGCTCTCAATTGAAAACGGGGTGAGTCCGAGCGGGTTTCGTCGACAAAGAGGCGGTGAAAGAACTCTTTCACGCCCTTGGGCTCGTAGGTGTTCTTGATGCCCGCGCGCCCCAGACGATCTGCCTTCCATTCGAAATAGTTGTCGAGCATTGCCGCTGCCTCGGTTGCATTAGCAGCAGTAACGATCCGGTAGCCGCCCCCGTCGTCATAACGCCGCGTAACGTGCCTGTGCTTCTTGGTTTTTCGCTTCGGGTTGTGCCGGTTGAGGATATTCTCAAAGTTTCCGTCAAGCTTTATCGCAAGACTGACATTGGGGTTGGCTCGATGCGGCAGTTGCATGAGGGGATTGGGAACGCCGGCAAGTTTTCCGAGTTGGCGTGCAAGCGCGACGACATCGATGTCCGGCCTCGCCTTGCGAAGGGCCGCGAAAAGCCTAGCCAGATCTTCCGACTTGACTGGCTGCGTGGGTTCTAGTGCCGGGAAATTGCAATTGGCGTGCGGCCCGCCTGCATATCCTGCTATTCGCAGGCTGCCCTTTCGTTCAATTTCCAATGGCAACAGAAAAACGGGTCTGCCTTCGATGCAGAGGGCGGCAACCAAACAGTCCGAGTTAGCGAATGATTGCCAATTTAAGAACCAGTCGACCGTCTGTGCGGCTCCCGCGAGAAATTCGTCGGAAAAGGCATTCCATAGCTTTTTTGCTTCGCTAACATCGACAACGATTCTAGGCACGGGCCGGGTAGAAACCATTATTGTTTTCCGTTGGGGAGATGATTATAGAGGACCTCGTTGCTCAGTATATTTTAAACATTTAGGTTGCATGAATTGGTGAAAACAACCCTCCGATTATTCTTGATTAGCGTAAATTGGTGAGACAATGGACCACGCGGCTGATTTATTACGTAAAGCCGTGATGCGAATGGCATGGCATAGCGGTTTGGCGCAGGGAACGCGCAATCGCTTTGGCGGGCTAGGTTCGATCATCATGTTGCACCGTGTCCGCCGCGATTGCATCAGTCCCCTAGGCGTGACGCGCTCACTCTCCATTACGCCGAAATTCCTCGATGAGATTCTCGCCTCCCTGAGATCGGAGGGGACAGAGTTCGTGTCGATGGACGAAATGGCGGAGCGTGTCAAAAGCGGCGCCCGGCGTGATCGGCGTTTCGTTGCGGTGACGTTGGACGATGGCTATAACGACAATCTCAACCACGCCTATCCCGTGTTTCAGAAGCATAGTGTTCCTTTCACGGTCTATGTTGCGCCCGGTTTCATCGAGGGCGCGGCGGTGCTCTGGTGGGAGGTGGCAGAAAAGCTTATCGCCAAGGCTGCGTACATCAAGGTGCCTGGTGGACCCGAGTGGCGATGTTCGACGTTGTTCCAAAAGCGAGCGGCTTTTCATGGACTTATGCGGTATTTCTCATACACCTTGACGGAGTTGGAGCAACTGCCTGTATTACGTGAAATGTGCGCCGCGGCGGATATGATGTGCGGCGTCACTGCCGATCAGGACGTGATGACCTGGAAGCAACTGCGGCAAATTTCGGCGGATCCCCTGTGCACGATTGGTGGCCACACGGTTCATCACTATAACCTCAAGCGTCTGACCGCAGGCATGGCGGCGCAGGAAATGCGCCAATCGGCTGACATGATCGGCGATGAACTCGGAAAACGCCCTGCCCACTTCGCTTTTCCCTATGGATCGGCCAAGGCTGCTGGCAGGCGGGAAGCTGATATCGCGGCGCAAGAGGGGTTCGTCTCGGCGGTGACCACGCGTCATGGCACAATACATGTCGAGCACCATGCCAACCTGCATGCGCTCCCGCGCATATCCATCAATGGGCGCTTTCAGAAGCTCGTCTATGCCCAGACCATGATGAGCGGCGTTACAACGCCCATCGCCAATGCGGGGCGTAGGGTAGTTCAGGGCGGTTAGAAGGTTCCAGACAGGCGGATCTTCAAGCCTTTTTCTTCGGGGCCTTTTCCATCCAGCTTATGATGAACATGGCTGGGACGACCCAAAGTATGCCGGTACAGAAGAAATAGAGCAGGTGTATCCACGGGCTGGCGTTGGCGAGGAGCGCGACGGCAAAGATTGTCGCGAGAACCGCATAAATGCAAACCAATGCCACCAGCAGAAATGTACCAATGAGTTTCTTCAGCCTTACAGGCATCGGCATTCTCCAAGTTTAGCGCTCCATCTAGCGGCTAAAGCGCCGATCGGGAAGTCAAAAAGGCCACTCGCGCCGAAAAACGCGACGGCGTGTCGCGCGAGCCCAGCTTGTCATCGCGCCCGTTATGCGGCACCTATCCGCGACCGACAGGAGTGTGCGATGACCGATCAGACAATCAGCGCAGGCGCGATCAGCTTTATTCAGGGTCGCGAGGCCCGGAACCGCCAATATGTGCGGCTCTGGCTTTATCTGGTGCTCATTGTTCTCGCAACGATCGTCATTGTAGGTGGCGCCACCCGCATGACCGGCTCGGGTCTTTCAATTACCGAATGGAAGCCGATCCACGGCATTATTCCGCCCATCGGCCACGATCAGTGGGTGGAGGAATTCGACAAGTACCGCCAGATTCCCCAATACGAACGGCTGAACAAGGGCATGAGCCTTGCCGAATTCCAACAGATTTTCTGGTGGGAATGGGCGCATCGGTTCCTCGCGCGCGGCGTCGGCTTTCTCGTTGCGCTGCCGCTCGCCTTCTTCTGGCTTACGGGTCGTTTGGAGCGCCGCCTGAAGCCGCGCATGGTGGGGATCCTAGCACTCGGCGCCCTTCAGGGTGCCGTTGGCTGGTGGATGGTGGCGTCCGGCCTCGTCGACCGCGTCGACGTCAGCCAATACCGCCTCGCAACCCACCTGACCCTTGCCTGCTTTATCTTCGCCGCGGTGATGTATGTGGCCCGCGGTCTTGCGGTCTATTCGGAGGCACCAGCCGGACGTGGGATTCAGCGCTTCGCTGGCTGGTTTGTCGTTCTTGTTTTCATCCAGATCTATCTGGGTGCGCTCGTCGCCGGCCTAGACGCCGGGCTTTCCTATAATACCTGGCCACTGATGGATGGTTCGATCCTTCCGGGCGATCTGTTCCCGATCCAGCCTCTCTGGCATAACTTCTTCGAGAATCCGAAGACTGTTCAATTCGTGCATCGTTGCTTTGCCTATTTCGTGCTGGCTGTGGCCATCTGGCAGGCTGTAGCTGTCGGTCGCAAGGCACCGGGCACAACCCATGCCCGCCGCGCCGTGCTCCTTGCGGTACTGGTTGCCCTGCAAGCAGCGGTCGGTATCACGACGCTGTTGATGATGGTGCCGATCGGCCTCGGCCTCCTGCACCAGGGCTTTGCCATTGTCCTGCTCGGCTTTTCGGTCGCGCATTGGCGTGCCACGAAGGGCAGCTATCCGCAGGAGACGGAAGTTGTAGCGGGGCAGTAGCGGTTGTCCCAAGACTCGATGTAGTGCTGGCTTACCCTCGGAAGAAGCGGGTCTGACAGTGGAAACGAACAAGATGAACCTAAGCGCGAGACGCTCACTGGCAGCTGTCGCCGGCCTCGGCGTATCGCAAATCATCAGCTACGGCACGCTTTATTATAGCTTCAGCATTCTTGCACCCGCAATGGGTGAGGAGTTTGCGAGATCGCGCGAATGGCTGTTCGCTGCCTTCTCTGGAACGCTGCTCATCGGCGGGATCATCTCGCCGTGGTCAGGTCGCTGGGCCGATCGTTTCGGGGCAGGGCGGGTCATGACGCTTGGGTCGCTCGCTGCGGCGTGTCTTTGCTTGCCTGCGCATTCGCACCGAATTGGGGCACATTCGCGCCGGCGCTGGTGACGACGGGAATTGCGACCCCCTTCATTCTCTACAATACGGCTTTTGCCGTCCTCGTGCAGATCGATCCGCAAGCCGCCCCGCGCCGCATCACGCTGCTGACGCTGATTGCGGGCTTCTCCTCGACGCTGTTCTGGCCTTTGGCGACCGCACTTCTGCAATAGTTCGATTGGCGCGAGATTTTTCTGTTCTACGCGGGCCTCCAGCTCTGCATCTGTTTTCCCATCCATTTCTGGCTGTCGCAATTGACCAGGCGGTCGCCCAGGCTGAAACCGGAAATGTCGGCCGACGCCGCAACATTCGATGGCGGCTCTTTGCCGCCAGCGAGCCGCAGGCCGGCGTTGATCCTCATTGCATCCGGATTTTCGTTTGGGAGCTTCGCCCTTTCGGCGATGCTCGTGCATCTCGTGCCGGTCCTGGCGGCAGTCGGCCTTGGCACTTCGGCGGTGCTGGTCGGCACAATCTTCGGGCCCTCGCAGTTTGTGAGCCGCCTGGTCAACATGGTTCTTGGACACCGGTTCTCGGCGGTGGCCGTGGCAATACTTTCGACGGCGCTGATCCCGTTGGCTTTTCTGATGTTGCTTCTGCCGCCGCCTGTTCCGCTGATTGCCGGCGCCATCCTGTTCGCAATGCTTTTCGGCATGGGCTCGGGCCTGAACAGCATCGTTCAGGGAACCTTGCCGCTCGCACTGTTCGGGCATCAGGGCTATGGCGAAATCCTCGGCAAGATCACCGCGGCACGGCTCACCGTTTCATCGACGGCGCCATTCATTTTTGCTTTTATCCTTGAGCAGTTCGGTCCGCATGCGGCGCTCGCCATAGCTGCCTTTGTCGGTCTTTGCGGCGTCGTTACTTTTTTGATGGTGGCTCGTCTCGTGAAGCGCTCATACGAGTGAAGCAAGAACATTTTGTACAGCCCGCGCGACTTCGAGGCTGCGAGCCGCCTCCTCGAGATTTTCATCCTCCATGTGCCAGGAGGCAGATAGGGCGGCATGGGCCATCGAATAACTGAGTATCGTGCGGATATCGCGATCGAACGCGTGCGAAAAAGTCCGCGCCATGGCCGCTATGCGCGCTTCGCTTGCCCGCAGATCCTGGCGGTCGAGCGGGTTGTAGAACATGTTCGCGGCATCATACATCGGGTCACCAAGGAGGCCCTTGGGATCGATGATCAGCCAGCCCCTGTCGCCGAAAAGTATGTTCTCGTGATGAACATCGCCGTGTAGCGGCTGAACGTCCACGGGATTGTTCATGAGGTCATCGGCAATACGCGCCGCCTCGACAAACAAACTTTCGGTCCGATCGTTGCGATCGCGTTCGGCCTTGATGAACAGCCTCGCAAATTGCCGCCGGATGGGGATGAGGTCGGTCGCGAAGCTCCGATCATGGTGCGGCGTATTCAGAAGTTTGCTCAAGACTTCGACCGAGATCGCTGTCGCCGCCTCGTCTCCGAATTCGTTGAGATGGTCGAGGAGTGTGCGTTTGCCTGCATATTCGAGCAGCAGCAGATTGGCCTTTATTGCAAGGACGCGGATCGCACCGCAGCCTTTGTGCCAGTCAAGATAGTGCACGCCAGGCAACTCGTCCTTCATGCCGATGGGTGTCAAAGCCTTGACGATTGCCGGCGCGCCACTCCTGAGCCGCACCTTTGTGATGCGGCTGGTAACAGTCCCGGCTAGGATTTCGGGGGAGGAGACTTCCCATTCGGCAGGGAAAATCTCGTTCACCGCCTTATCCATGGCCGCCGATCATGAGAGCAAGATTCTGCACAGCTGCGCCGGATGCCCCTTTGCCGAGATTGTCGAGAAGGGCGACGAGATTGACCTGCCCTTGACCTTCGGTGCCGAATACGAACAGCTTCATGATGTCCGTGTCACGCAGTTCTTCAGCATCGAGCCTCGCGAGCTCTACGCTTTCGGCGAGTGGAACCACCTGTACGATGTCCTGACCTTCATAGTGCGCAACGAGTGCTGCATGGATATCGTGCAAGTAAGCGTTGCCGTTGAGATCGTCGGTGAATAGCGGTACCTGTACGATCATGCCCTGCGGGAACCTTCCCACGCTTGGAGAAAACAGTGGGCGCCGTTCGAGGCGACCGTGTATCTGAAGCTCCGGCACGTGCTTATGCTTGAGCGGCATGGCGTAAAGGAAATTGTTTGCCGTGATGTGGTCCGGATTGGTCTCGTCTTCCATCTGGGCGATCATTTGTTTGCCGCCGCCCGTATAACCGGAAACCGCATTGACAGTGATGGGATAATCAGCAGGAAGAATGCCGGCATCGCGCAGGGGGCGCACAAGCGAGATTGCCCCTGTCGCATAGCACCCGGGATTGGCCACGAGACGAGCGCCGACAATCTTCTGCCGTTGTGCGTGGTCGAGTTCGGCAAAACCATAAGCCCAGTCTGGATGCACGCGGTGGGCTGTCGAAGTATCGATGATCTTCGTTGAATTGTGTCCTTCGAGGATCGAGACTGCTTCCTTCGAGGCGTCATCTGGCAGGCACAAAATGGCGATATTCGCTTCCCTCAGGAAATCGGCACGCAGATCGCGGTTGCGACGCTCGGCTTCAGGGATAGAAAGCACGTCGAGATCGCTGCGGCCGGCAAGGCGTGTCCTGATCTGCAGACCTGTCGTGCCGTGTTCGCCATCGATAAAGATTTTCGGTTTCATAACATGCCCTTGGAAGCTTTGAATTCAGATAGTTGGCGGGATAAGCGGATTCAATGTCTAAGCCGTCGAACGGTCAGCCTCGTCGCGCTTTCTTCTCCGCGAGCATACCAAGGTAATACATCGCGATTGTGGCACCTGCTATGGCGGTAACGTCCGCATGGTCATACGCAGGAGCAACTTCCACGACATCGGCGCCGACAATGTTAAGCTCTGTCAGATGGCGCAGCACCGAGAGTATCTTTGCCGAAGACGGTCCGCCGACTACAGGCGTTCCGGTTCCCGGTGCATAGGCTGGGTCGAGGCAGTCGATATCAAAGGTAAGATATACTGGCTTGCCGGCAGTCCGCTCGATGATCGCTCTCGCAATCTCCGCCGCAGACATTTCCTCGAGCTCATAGCCATAGACGATTTTTAGGCCGCAATCATCCGGGGCATGGGTGCGAATACCTACCTGGATCGAATGGGCGGGGTCGATCACGCCATCGCGCGCCGCCCGGCCGACGAAGGAGCCGTGATCGATCCGTTTGCCGTCATCATACCAAGTGTCTTGATGGGCGTCGAACTGCACCAGCGCAACAGGTCCATGTTTCGCTGCATGCGCCTTGAGAATCGGCCAGGTAACGAAATGGTCGCCGCCAAGCGAAACGAGGAAGGCGCCGGACTTGATGATTTTCGCGGCTTCGCGCTCGATCATTGCCGGCGTCTTCTGATGGTTGCCATAATCGAGAAGGCAATCGCCGTAGTCGATCACTGCCAGATCGGCAAAGAGGTCGCGATGGAAAGGATACTGCGGATCATTGTCGAAGATCGCCGAGGCGCGCCGGATAGCCTGGGGGCCGAAGCGTGCGCCAGGCCGATTGGAGACGGCCGCATCGAATGGAATGCCCCATACCACAGCTTCCGCGCCATTGAGATTCTTCGTGTAGCGGCGGCGCATGAAGGAAAGCGCACCCGCGTGCGTCGGATCGGTCGCTGCGCCCGTCAATGCGCGCGCTGTGAAGGCGTGGTCGATGGACTTCGATGGCATGTGGCTCTCCGTGGGTGACGCGTCACCGTTACTCGATAAACTTCATTCAGAGATGATCGCAACAAAAAAGCGGACCCGAAGGCCCGCTTTCTGTTCTTGTCCGATTGAACGCTGTATTAGCGCTTCGAGAACTGGAACGAACGACGGGCCTTGGCCTTGCCGTACTTTTTGCGTTCGACAACGCGGCTGTCGCGCGTCAGGAAGCCGCCCTTCTTCAGAACGCCGCGCAACGCGGGCTCGAAGTAGGTAAGCGCCTTGGAAATGCCGTGACGAACGGCACCAGCCTGACCGGAAAGGCCGCCACCGGCAACCGTAGCGATGATGTCGTACTGACCGGCGCGGTTGGCAGCAACGATCGGCTGCTGCAGGATCATCTGCAGGACCGGACGTGCGAAATACTTGCCGTATTCCTTGTCGTTGATGACGATCTTGCCAGAACCGGGCTTGATCCAGACGCGGGCAACCGCATCCTTGCGCTTGCCGGTCGCGTAGGCGCGGCCTTTGGCGTCAAGCTTCTGGACATGGACCGGCGCTGCGGCAGGCGTGCTGGCGGCAATCGTGCCGAGAGCTTCGAGCGAATTGAGCTCAGCCATTCTTATGCGCTCCTTTTGTTCTTGGTGTTCAGCGCGCCGACGTCGAGGACTTCGGGAGACTGAGCTTCATGCGGGTGATTGGAACCAGCGTATACGCGCAGGTTCTTCATCTGGCGACGGCCGAGCGGTCCGCGGGGAACCATGCGCTCAACGGCCTTTTCGACGACGCGTTCCGGAAAACGGCCTTCGAGCAGCTGGCGGGCAGTGCGTTCCTTGATGCCGCCTGGATGGCCGGTGTGCCAGTAGTAAACCTTGTCGGTGAGCTTCTTGCCGGTGAAGACAACCTTGTCGGCATTGATGATGATGACATTGTCGCCATCGTCAACGTGCGGGGTGAAGGTCGCTTTATGCTTGCCGCGCAGGCGGTTGGCGACGAGAGTGGCGAGACGGCCGACGACGAGACCCTCGGCGTCAATCAGTATCCACTTTTTCGTCACTTCTGCCGGCTTCTGAGAGAAGGTAGCCATTGTGTTCGTCCTTGAGATCATCCTTCACAAAGGAAGGCTTTTCTTGTTGCTTGCGTTGCGCGAAATTCGATAATTTCGGCAACAATGAAAAGCGGCGGGAAGGACCCACCGCAGTCGAGAGGTTCAATATAGGGCTAAGGCGCGCGCGTCAAGCACTAGATTTTGGACAGTACGTCAGAAAAGTGATATAAATCAATAAGTTGCTTCAAAGGTATTATATTACCGCATTGTTTATGCCATTATCTTTGGTCCTTCGACGCCAACTCATGGTGATAATCAAAGTTCCTGACCGACCTCAGCCGGATGTTTTTCGTCGTTTGCGTCCTCGTATACGATCGTGAACCCCTGGGCCAATAACTGCAGTTTGAGCTCCTCAAAATGGCGCCTGAAGCCGGCCTCGATCTGTTTCCTTGGATAGCGCCAGCCTTTTTCATGGGCTTGGCGCAAAAGGTTTGCATAGGAGCGCTCGCTGATGATCCGGACCGTTTCTTCTGCGATTATGATTTTTCCGGGTTGTTCGTCCGCGATCGTCGGCTGGCATTGCAACAACAGCAGACCGAGAAATGTTGAGGCAAGAAGTGGCGTATTCATGATTCCCCCTTCGGCCGCTTCGAAACGTGGCAGTATCCAACCCTGCAGCCGATCCTGAGATTAGCTTGACCGTCGTAAACCCGGAATCGCGCAAATGCAGTGTTCTCGGTACTGCATTTGTAGTATTTTTGCGGGGGTCTACGCAGTTCGCCAATGAAGGGGACACGTTTTGGCGCCTCGCGACACCATCGATGCGAAACTGTGCGCCGACCTTTCGGTGCGCGAGGGCGACGTCGCGGCGAAATTCGTTGCGGGAATGACCTATCGTGAAATCGGGGAAGCGCTTTTCATCGCACCGACAACGGTACGAACGCATCTCTCCGTCATTTATCAGAAACTCGGCGTGCACAATAAAATGGCACTTGCCAATCACTTTCCGCTCAGCAGGCCGACGATGTCGGGCCGTCTCCGCTCCACTCTTCCGAGGAAACGTCCGGTCCCCCAATCATCGCCGTCTTGCCGTTTGACAATCTGGCTGGCGACGATCGCTGGTCACGCCTTGCAGATGGGCTGACGACCGACCTTATCGTCGACCTTGCCCGTTACCCAGACCTCGCGGTGATTTCCCGCTACACGATGTTCGCACTCAAGGGCCGCCATGACGATCCGCGCTCCATTGGGCGCGACCTTCACGCCGATTATCTTGTCGAATGCAGCCTGCAGGCAGCGGCAAATGATCATTTGCGCATCTCCGTTCAGCTTGTCGATGCGAAGAGCGGTGAGAGTCTGTGGTCGGCGCGGTTTGACGAGCCCACCGATGACGTCTTTGCGGTGCAGAGTCCGTGAGCGAAAATGTTATCAACGTCCTTGCAAGCTGCTGCGGGAAATTGGCACAGTTTCGCCGTAACATTGTTGTTCGGCGCAAGCCGCCTGAAAGCATGAGCGCGTACGAGTGCCATCTACTCGGGGTCGAACAGCTCAATATCTACAGTCAATCAGCGAACGAGAATGCGATTCGATTGCTCTCCCGAGCCGTGGAATTGGATCCTTCATTTTCGCAAGGTTGGGACGAACTGGGCTTTGCCTACGCCGTGCAAGGTGCCAACGGGTATGGCGGCAATGCCGCAACGTCGCTTGAGCGCTTCAAATATTGCGCTACCAAGGCATTGGAGCTTGATCCCGGCAATAGCCCCGCGCGGCAGTGTGTCGGGGATTTTCTTGCATTGAGCGGGGATTTTGAAGGCGCAATCGCCGAGAATACCCGGGCGCTACGAAATTCTCCCAACGACAGCGGCGTTCTTGCACTCGTCGCCGGCAGCCGGGCACTTGCGGCGGGAGACCCCGCCGAGGGCCGTTGTTTGATCGAACGAGCGCTTCAAATCAACGCTCTGCCACCGGTCTGGTATTTCAGCATGCTCGGCCGCGTGACCTTCGTCATCGGCAGCCACCGCGAAGCGATTGCAGCGTTCAGGCGCGCACCGCAGGACATGCCGTCGACCCATATGTTCCTGGCCATGGCCCCTGCCCTGTTGGGTGAGATGGAAGAAGCGAACCAAATCGCCGCTCGACTCGCGAGCGAGTTTCCTGATTTCAACCCGGAAATGTTCATTGCCGGCTATCCGATTACCAATCCTCCCGCCGTTGAAGCCATCCGCCGCGGTGCGGAACGCATGGGACTGGCTTAGCTTAAGCTGAACGATGCGCGTAGCCGCAAATCAGTGCTCGTTCGCGTGTGCGGCTTGCGCCAAGATGATCGCGTCCGCCTCCTTGCCGTACATCTCCTCGAAGTGATCGAATGTCTTGGAAAACGTACCGATGCCTTGTGTCGCCGAGCGCAATGTGCGTGCGAGTTCGTCGAGGGCGCTGCCTGGAATGAGGGCCCGGAAGATGTCCCAGCCCTTGGCCTTCTCGTCGCGATCGAAGCCCAAAACCTGACCCTTGAAGGAGGATATGATCGGCACGAGGCTTCCGGAGTAAATCGACGGAATGTTGATTTCGACGCGGAAGATCGGCTGCATCAGCACAGACGAGGCCTGGGCGAGTGCATCACGAACGCCCATCTTGCCTGCGGCGCGGAATGCGAATTCGGAACTGTCGACCGAATGGTGTTGACCGTCGGTGAGGGTGACGCCGACATCGATGACCCGAAGCCCCAGAGGCCCCTTGTCCATGGCTTCTCGCGCACCCGCCTCGACGGCGGGAATGAAGTTGCGCGGAACCGCGCCGCCCTTGACCGTTTCCGCAAAGCTGAAGCCTTCGCCGCGCGCATTGGGCCGGACGCTCAACTTCACGTCGGCAAACTGTCCGGCGCCGCCCGTCTGCTTGCGGTGGCGATAGTGTACATCCGATGATTTCGAGATCGTCTCGCGGTAGACGGGGCTCGGCGGCTTCTCGCTCACCTCCACATGGAAGACGTCGGCTAGGGTCCGGCAGATGTCGCGCAGATGTACGGGGCCTTGCGCGCTGATCAGTTGGGCGCCGGTGCCTTCTTCCTGCATTACCTTGATGCCGCGATCAGTTTCCGCCAATTTCGCCAATGTTTCGGAGAGCTTTGTTTCGTCGCGCTCGCTGCTCGGAACCAATATGCGTTCCATCATTGGCGTCGGCGCCACAGTCCAGCCGGGCGCGACAACGGCGCCGTCGGCGCCAAGGAGTGAGGGAACGGGGAGGTGATCCGACTTGACAGTCGCGAAGACATCGCCGGCGGGGGCAGTACCCGAAGCGATCGGCCGCCCGGTTCCGGGATCCTGCACCGGGCCCAGCCGCGCGCCGGCAAGCAATGCACCCTGTTTCAGGCCGTCGGTGAATGCGCGGACCAGAACGGTCTTGCCGACATTCTGGCGGTGATAGGCGTGAAAACTGACGGCGATCAACGCACTTTCGAAGATGCTTCCCTTAGCGGCAAGCCGCTTGCGCAGCGTGTCAACTTGCGGGGTTTCGTGCCGAAGCGCCTTCATCAGTCGCATGATTCCGTTGCTGTGGCTTGCGGCACCGACAAGTACGGGAATGATCCGGTTCTCGCGCAGCACACGCGAGGAGATCGAATAAACGGCATCGGTGGCCGGCTCACGATCTTCAATCAGTTCTTCCAGCAGCCAATCGTCGAATTCTGAGAGATGTTCGAGAAGTTCCGCCCGGGCTTCGTGTTCGCGTTCCATAAGATCAGGAGGGATCTCGATCAGCGATGACGGCTGGCCCTCGCGATAGCGCCAGGCACGTTCGGAAATAAGGTCGCAACTGCCGACGATCTTATCGCCTTCGCGAATGGGAATCTGGCGGAGGATCAACGTGTGATTGGAGTAATCCTGCAGTGCGGCGACGACGTCGCGCAGCCTGCCTCTCGGCTCGTCCATCTTGTTGACGAAAAGGATGCAGGGCGTGCCAGAAGCTTCAATCGCGCGCAGATACGGTGCGGCGAGGACGGCTTCATCCGGGTTGGGCGATACACAAAGAATGCAGGCATCGCTCGCCAGGAGCGCGTGGTGGGCATGTGCAATTGCTTCGCCTGAGCCGGGCGTGTCCAGCGCGCACCACGCCTCGCCACCGAACTCGAATTCCGTCAGGCCAAGTCCATAAGGAGAAACAGATTTTCGTGGGGAACCTTCAAGTGAGCCCAGCTTGTCCACGAGTGTGGATTTTCCGGTTTGCGAAGGTCCGAGTACCGTAACACAGCGCATGGCGATCCTCCCTCTGCCAGCATCACAAAATCTCCGCTGGGAGGATGATGCCCTACACGGGCGCGAATCGCTAGAGTCAGACGGTTATTTAGATCGCGACTATACGGGATCAGTATTTCGGCGGCACATAGAGTTCCGGCGGCAGGACCTTGCGCTCATAATCTGGATTGAACACACGCTCGGGAAGAGCGATCTCCTCATGCGGCACGTCCTCATAGGGTATCCGGCTGAGGAGGTGGTCGATGCAGTTGAGCCGCGCGCGCTTCTTGTCATTGCCTTCGACGATGTACCAAGGCGCTTCGGGAATATTGGTGCGCGCGAACGTCTCTTCCTTGGCCTTCGTGTAGGATTCCCAGCGTACGCGAGATTGGAGGTCCATCGGCGAAAGTTTCCACTGCTTCAGAGGGTCGTGGATGCGCATCAGGAAGCGCATCTGTTGTTCCTCGTCGGTGATCGAGAACCAATATTTGACCAGCCGGATACCGGAGCGCACGAGCATGCGCTCGAATTCGGGGACATCGTGGAAGAATTCATGGACCTGGTCTTCGGTGGCAAAGCCCATGACGCGCTCAACCCCGGAGCGGTTGTACCACGAACGGTCGAAGAGAACGATTTCGCCGCCGGCCGGAAGGTGCGGCACATAGCGCTGGAAATACCACTGCGTTTTTTCGCGATCGGACGGTGCGGGAAGTGCAACCACGCGCACGATACGCGGATTCAACCGTTGCGTGATGCGCTTGATGACGCCGCCCTTGCCGGCGGAATCGCGTCCCTCGAAGATTACGACGACCTTTTCCTTGTGGTAGGCAACCCAATCCTGAAGCTTGATCAGTTCTGACTGCAGGGAGAGGAGGGCACGAAAATAGTCTATGCGCGGCATGGAGGGCGGGTGTGCCTTGCGATAAATCTTGCGGATTTCCTCCGAGAGCGCCGGCTCGGAGAGTTCGAGCTCGTAGTCTTCGTCGAGCGTATCGGCGAGCTCGGCCTCGAGCCAATCCTGGGCTTCGGAATTTTCCTTCGAATTGTTCATATCGCCTCTCCGGGGTTGGCCAACTGACGGCGGAGCTTATTCTGCTACTGTGCCGTCGCTTATGCCACGTCCGCATGAAGGATTTTTGAAACAATTATGAACATGCTGCAGGGGCCAATGGTCCCTGCTAGGCGTGCGTCAGAACGGCTACCTTGTCAGCCTCCTTCAGGCCAAAAACATCGAATGGACGATCAAGACCGCGCAGCATGTGTGAACCAAGACTTTCGAATTCCTTCGTACAGTCGGCCATCTCGACGAATGCCTTCGACAGGAGGACCGGTCGCTTGATTTCCTTGGTCAGGCTTTCGAGCCGCGAGGCGATGTTCACAGCTGGTCCGATCACCGTGAAGTCGAGACGGCTGCGAGATCCGATATTCCCATACATTACGTCCCCGACATGGACACCGATGCCGTAGCCAAGCGGGAGGCGCCCCTTTTGCACGAGGTCTTTGTTGAGCACGGCGAGCGCAACCTGCGCTTCGCCGATGGCCTCCAGGAGATTTCGGCAAGCCATGGGATCGCTAAGCGGGAAGATGGCAAGGAGTCCATCGCCCATGAATTTCAGTATTTCGCCGCCGTGGCGGGCAATCGGTTCCGCCATCGCATCGAAATAGCCATTCAAAAGCTCGATGACATCATCCCGTGGCCAGAGGTCAGATATCGCGGTGAAATCCCGCAGATCGCAGATCAGAATGGCCGCACCGACGGTAACGCCGCTGCCGCGCGTCGTGGCGCCTGCGAGGATCTGCTCGCTGGCATGGGGCCCGACATAGGTTTCAAGCAGCGTGCGCGCCAACCTGTTCTTCAATCGGATCTCGCTGACGAGCGCCAGAGCCGGGAGAAGATCGGTCAGGTAGGCTATGTGCTCGTCAGTAAAACCACCTTCACTGTCGGAGGCAAAGGTCACCACGTGTTCCTTGCCCAACGTATGATAGAGCGGCCAGGCGACGTAATCGGTATAACCCTGCGAGCGTAATTCATCGTATAGAGGATAGGTTTCCTTGCTATCCTTCTCTAGTCGCCATCTAATCTCGCCTACACCGCTCTTGATCCTGTCTATCGGGCTGTTGCGATACCGTTCAGTTTCCTCGACATCATAACCGAAGGTCTGGATATCCGCCTTTTCCATGCCGGTCTTCCACATAATGCGCGCTCCCAGCCACTGGGGATGATGCGTCCTGAGATGCAGCGTCGAGCGCGCGACCGGGACGTGGTCCCTCGCAAGCCGGTTGTTGAGATCGACGAAGATGTTGTCAATGAAGCGCTCTTCACTTGTCTCCTGGACAAGCCAGTCGAGCAGCCTGCGCCTCTTGACCGGCCAGGTTGCGTCATCTGCGAGCGGAGAAACAGAAGAGGTGGTCGATTGGCTTTGCATCACTAGGTTCTCCGTCATCATCAGTCCAGACTACACTCTAAATAGAGCAACCTCGGGACGATTAAAGCTGCGATGGCAAATATTACCGTTCCGATCCTCGGTCGGATGCCCAGCTGACTGTTCACCCATTTGAGCATAATGGTATCGGCAGAGGACCTGCGATAAGATGACGGACGGAGTTACATTGCGCTCCGGGGAAAACGGGGAAATGGAACGTCACCTCGCTGCCGTACTGATCGCCGACGTAGTCGGTTATGGCCGTTTGAGCCAGATCGATGAAGAAGGGACCCGTGCGAGGTTCCAGAGCGATCTCCATGAAGTCTTTGAACCAAGGATCGCCAAGCATCACGGTCGCCTGGTCAAGACCATGGGTGACGGTGTGCTGGTCGAGTTTCACAGCGTCGTCGACGCCTTGCGTTGTGCCGTCGAAATCCAGCAACAGAAGGCAAAGCGAAACGCCGGAGAACCTGCCGCGCACCGGTTGGAATTCCGCATAGGTGTCAATCTTGGGGACATTATCGTCGAGGGAGACGATATTCACGGCGACGGCGTCAATATCGCCGACCGGATACAGGCACTGGCCGAACCGGGCGGCATCGCGATTTCGGGCACGACCTACGATCATGTCAAATCCCGACTGCCCGTGGGCTACGTCTCGCTTGGCGAACAAAAGGTTAAAAGCATTGCCGAACCCGTGCGCGTCTATCGCGTCGTGCTCGATCCGTCAGCTGCCGGCAAAACGCTCGGCGCACCGAAGAGGATTTTTTCCTGGCGGGTTCCGGCTGCGGCCGCGCTTGTCGCTTTGGTGCTGGCGGGATCTTCGATGTGGTTCAAACCCTGGACCCTGATCTGGCCTTCCGCACCCACCCAGCGCTTTGCCTATCCTTTACCCGATAAGCCATCGGTAGCCGTTCTCCCATTCATCAATGTCAGCGGTGACACAGAGCATGACCACCTCGCCGAGGGCCTGACGGATGATCTCATCACAGAGCTTTCAAAGGTGTCGGGCCTCTTCGTCATCGCTCGTCATTCCGTGTTCGCCGTCAGCACTTCGGCAATCAAGATACAGGACGTCGCCGCCGAACTCGGCGTGCACTATATTCTTGAAGGTACGCTGCAGCGCGCGGACAGCCGCCTGCGCATCAACGTCAAGTTGATAGATGCGGTCACCGGCCTTTCCCTGTGGGCCGAGCGCTACGATCGACAATATGCGGATCTCTTTGCTGTCCAGGACGATGTGATCGGCAAGATCATCTCGGCGCTCGAGGTCAAGCTCAGTGACGGCGAGCGGGACCAGCTCGCGCGTATCCCGACCGACAATCTTGAAGCCTACGACTATTATATGCGGGCCGAGCAAGAGGGATTTTTCTACGCCGACGTTGATACATATCGCCGGACCTTGTCATACTACCAGAAGGCAATTGATCTTGATCCGAACTTTGCCAATGCCCACGCTGGTATCGCGCGCGTGGCGGTCGACGTCTGGCGCAACGACTACAATTTCCTCTGGTCAGCAGCTGTGGCCCGGAAGATTGCCTATGATGCGGCCGGCGAAGCGCTGAAGATCGACCCCAACAATGCCCGGGCGCATACCGTGCTCGCGCTGCTACAACTCGTCGATGGCCGCGAGGTGGAGGCGCGGGAATCCGCGAACAGGGCTGTGGCTACCCAGCCGAACGATCCGGAAGCAGTCGCAAACCTTGCCCTTATCCTTGCGCAGACCGGCAGCCGCGGGCAGGCGGCGACCGAAATGGACCGCGCCCTGCGGCTTGACCCGTCGCCAGAGCCGAGTTTCAAGCTTCTGGCCGGCATCGTTTATTACACCGCGCGGGAAAACGAACGGGCGATACCATTGCTCGAGGCTGCGCGTGATGCTCTACCCAAGGTGGAACCCGCACGAGAATATCTCGCCGCCGCCTATATCAATGAGGGTGCGCTTACTCCAGCGGCCGAGGAAAAGGCGAAATTGATGGAACTGTTTCCGGACGCCAATCTGACCTATTACAGCTATCTCTACGACTACTGGCAAAAAGACGATCTCGACTACCATCTCGCCGGGTTGAAAGCGGCCCGCGTTCCGCAATGGCCGTTCGGTTTTGAAGGGAAGCAGGCGGATCAATTGAGCGAGGCGGAACTGCAGGACCTGATCAACAACAAGAAATGGGCGGGCAAACACAGAAACGGCACGCAGTTCATCCAATTTTTCGACAGTTCAGGTAATACAGCCTATCGCAGCGCCAACACCAACATCACCGGAGGCGTCGAGGTCCAGGGCAACCGACTTTGCGAAAAATATCCAGGCTATTTCCGTAACCGCACCGTTTGCGGCTATGTCTACCGCAACACAACTACAGATGAGCATGACATGGATTATATCCAGGTCACGCCGCAATCCCTCAAGTATTTCTCGGTAGCGCCTTTGTAGGTCAGTTGGTGGGACCTTCCCAGTCCTTCTTCTGCTTCTCCGAAACGAGCGTCTGCTCGACTTCCGACCAATGCTTTTTCGAGTCGGTCAGCTTGGTCGGGCTCTCTTCGAAGCCTTCCGCCGTGCCGGGGTCATAACTGATATAAAGCTTGCCCTCGATGATACGCCATGCCTTCGGATCGATATTGGTTGTTACCGTGCCGAAGGAAACCCCGTCGGCGCAATAACCGCCATATTGCGGAGCGTATTTGCTTGGATCGCCCTTGAACAGGTCACGATTTTCGGCATTGGCAAATTGCCAGGTGGCGCCGAGCCAGTGATAAGAATACTGCGGGCTGCCTTGCACGGCATCATGCTGGGTGAAATAGGCGACCGGGTCATAGCCCTTGATCGCAACGTCTCCGAAATAGCCAGTATTGACGAATTCCTTCGCCACAACCGGCTGTGCGAACGAAAGCACGCCAACAACGGCCGCTGCTATCGCTATCGCGTGTCTCCGCTTGTGATCTGACATTCCAATCCTCCAATTCCGTAAATCTGGTGCGGCTCTCGCTGTTCCGAGCCCTATTTGCGCTTGCTGCATTCGCTAAAGAGCCGCTCGCCGACAAGGTCGGCCTTCTGGCAGACCGCGCCCGCCTTGATCAGTAGGTCGGCTGAATCCCAGTGTTCGCGCCATCCTGCCTGGCTCAACGGCGTGTAGCCATTTCTTTCCGTTGCCTCGACTTCGGCTTTGTTTGCCAGGAGGAATGCAACTATATCCGCATGGCCCTCCTCGGCAGCCGCGTGCAGGGGCGACATGTGATAAAAATTCTTCTGGTCGTTGATGGCCGCGCCTTTGGAAACGAGCAATTCCACCACATCGAGATGTCCGCCATAGGCAGCCGCGTGCAACGCCGTCAGGCCGCCTTTATTGCGGATCTCAATGTCGGAACCTCGTTCCAACAGCAGCACGACAACATCCGCATGACCATTCAATGCGGCAATGAGCAATGGAGGTTCTCCCGTTTCATCGGGTTCCACCACCTTTGCACCTTGATCGATCAGTTGTTTCGCGCGCGCGACATCACCGTCCTTGGCAGCATCATGCAACGGGCCTGCCAATACAGCTGACATCCCCAGCATGATCCCTAGAACGGAACCATACAGAATCTTCATTCCACGTCCTCCGCCCTATCTCGGATTCTCTTGAGCGGAATGGCAGCAAATTATCACGGAGCCGCCCACCGGACAAGGATTAGGATTTTGTCTCACCCTTTCGCGGCGGGCCCCCATGTAACTGTTACGTACTTCCCGTTGCCATCCACACGAGCCGATATGAATGAATTGCGACTTGTTGGCAGGAGAGAGTCATGAGAGATTTTGCGAGCTCGGGGCGCGGTCGCCTCGCAAGGCTGGCCGGGGCCTGGGCTGCCCTCACCATATTTCTGGTCTTGAATACGGCTTCGGCCTTTGCTCAATCCGACCCGCTGCCATCCTGGAACGATGGAGCAAACCGAACAGCCATCGTCGATTTCGTCAAGCGGTTTACGACCGATGGCTCAGTCGACTTCGTCGCTCCCGCGGATCGCATCGCGGTCTTCGACAATGACGGAACGCTATGGGCGGAAAAGCCGGTTCCCTTCGAGTTTTTCTTTGCAATGGATGAGATCAAGCGCATGGCGCCTGAGCACCCGGAATGGAAGGCTACAGAGCCTTACAAATCAGTGCTTGCCAACGATATGGCAGGTATCGAAGCGGCCGGCATGAAGGGTGTTGGCGAGATCATGGTGGCAACGCACACGGGCATGACCACGGAAGCGTTCTCCAAGAATGTCGCCGACTGGTTTGCAACCGCGAAGCACCCGGTCCGACAGAAACCCTATGGCGAACTTGTCTACCAGCCGCAACTCGAACTGCTCACTTATCTGCGCGACAATGGGTTCAGGACATTTATCGTGTCGGGTGGAGGCGTCGAGTTCATGCGCGTCTTTGCCGAGAAAATCTATGGTGTGCCGCCGGAGCAGGTCATTGGCTCGTCCGGTGTCGTCAAATATGAGCTCGGTGCCGACGGCAAGCCCGAATTGATGAAGGAACCCAAGGTGGAATTTATTGATGACGGTGCCGGCAAACCCGTGGGTATCAACCGGTTCATTGGACGCCGGCCGATCATAGCGATCGGAAACTCCGACGGGGATCGCGAAATGCTGGAATATACGACGGCCGGGAGTGGGGCGGGGCTGGCGGTCTATATCCATCATGACGACGCAGAACGCGAATATGCCTACGACCGCACCGACAAGCTGGCGAAGCTCGATAAGGGCTGGGACGAAGCAGTCGCAAAGGGCTGGCAGGTCGTCAGCATGAAGGACGACTGGAAAGTGATTTTCCCGCCGTCAAAGTGAGGCGAGGCGGCGACGACCTAACTGGTACCAGCGGGGGATAATTGTCGTGATGCCGGAACAAGCGCGAGCAATCTCCGGATGTTGAAGGGACCACTCCTTCAGCGCTTGCGAGGCCGGGCTGCGTGCGAACGAATAATGTCTGGACCTGTCATCGATTGGTATGCCGAACTCCCCGGCGAGCAGCTCCAAGTCCTCATCGAGGAAGAGGGGCAGCGATATAAGCGGTTCGGCATTGCGGTAGACGGCATAGTAGCGTCTACCAGCACGCTTCGAAAGAACCAGATGCGAGCGAAGTGGAGCGCCGTAACCAAAGGTGCGGCTTTCTAGCAGTTTCAAGTACGGACCGTCGGCGTGGACGGTACCGGTAAAGGTGCGGCCGCAGATCTCAATGCGATAAAATTCATGTCGGTCCGGCATCCTGTTCTCCTGAGGTTCAACCGAGGATGTGACGCACGGCACGCATAATGAATGTAACGAATCATTGGCTTGCTAAGCGGATACTGATCGAACTTGCGGTTCGCCGCATCACCCGCTTGGGTGAATTGCGGCCGTTTTCCCAGCAGTTACGACCATTGCATGCTATGCTGGCGACGAACTCTCAGGCTTTTTCCTTACCTCGTTAGGAGGCAACGATGGACGCAAATTCTAAACCCACTTGCCGAATCGTCAAACCCCATCACACTTACGGTGGCAAGCAGGGGCTCAATTACTTTGAGGGAATCGCGGCCGAGACAGTCGGTTCAACGGGAATCTGCATGCATATACTGACAATTCCGCCGGGGGCGCGGGCCAAGGCGCATATGCATGAGGCCCACGAAACGGCCATCTATATGCTGTCCGGCGAGGCGCATACCTGGTATGGCGATGGGCTCAAGGAACATGTCATTGTTCATGCCGGGGAGCTTTTTTATATTCCACCGGGCGTTCCGCATCTCCCGGCCAATCTCAGCAATACACCCTGTACCGCGGTTATTGCGCGTACGGACCCAAACGAGCAGGAAAGCGTTGTTCTACTGCCGGAGCTCGACTCGTTGGTGCCGTAGCCAACGCAATTGCCGGGGCCAGTCTGGCGCTTTTGCCTGTGAAATCAATTGGTTTCGTCCATGCGCTGCGTTATGCTCGAAACCCCAATGATGCAACAAAGAGTCGGAGTAGCGATATGAGGGTCTTTGTCGGAGCGGCGGTCGGAGATATATCAGCGGCAAAGTGGAGGCCTTGGATCCTCGCTGCGTTCGCATTGGTCGGTGCTGCGGCGTTGGCGCCGTTGAGACCTGCAATGGCGGCCGATTGCGGTGCCACAGCGGCGCCCGGACTTGACTGGAGCGATTGCAGCAAGCGGAACATCATGATCCCTGGCAGCGAACTCGAGGGGGCGAAGCTCTACAGCACCGACTTTGCCGTCACCGACCTCAGCAACTCCAACCTGAAATCAGCCGATCTGGAAAAAGCCACGCTGGTCCGGGCGTCGCTGGCGGGAGCCAGGGCCGACAAGGCGAACTTCTCCAAGGTTGAAGCCTATCGCAGCAACTTTGCCGGCATTTCAGCGGAGGGTGCGAACTTCGCCAATGCTGAACTTCAGCGCGCCAATTTCGGTGACGCCAAACTGACCGGGGCGAATTTTGAGAAAGCCGAGCTCGGACGTGCCGATTTCGACAAGGCGGTCCTCACAGGCGTGCGCTTTTCGCTCGCCAACCTGTCGCGTGCTGATCTTAGCCAAGCAACATTTGGCGGACCGCTCGTCTTCGACCACGCCTTTATGTACCTGACGAGGATCGAGGGTCTCGATCTTTCAGCGGCGCAGGGGCTTGAGCAGGCGCAGATCGACCTGGCGTGTGGCGACGCAAACACCAAGCTGCCCGCCGGGCTCAAGGCGCCAGCGGGATGGCCATGCCCACCCGACGATCGTGATAATTAAGGGAGCGCGTCAGCTCTTCCGCACCTGCCAGGCGAGTTGGGCGAGCGCTCCACCCACACTGATCAGCTGTATACCGAGCAACAGGCCGACGAGCCACAGCGCCGTAATCGGCAGGCTTACCATGAGGAGCAGCGACAGCAGGATGCCGACGATGCCGCTGGCAAGCACCCAACCCCAATGCGGGAAGGGGCGGATTGTCAGTGAGAAGACGACCTTCGATATGCCTTCGATCATGAAGAAGACGATGAGTAGCAGTGTCACGGTGACGAGGCCCTGCGCCGGATCGCGCAGAAACAGGAAACCGATAAGGATGGCCAGGAAAACGGAGATGAGCTGCAACCAGAAATTGGGCACGTGGCGGGCATAAAAGAGCCCGACGCATTGTAATATGCCGCTGAAAATGAGCAGCCAGCCGAGCAACAGGATGACCGCAACGGACGAAAATACCGGGTAGATGATAGCAAGAACGCCCGCAACAACGAGCAATATTCCTTCGATCAGGTACCACAGAGAGTACCGCTTCACGGTCTGCCGCATTGCTTCGCGATAGACTTCGGCTGCCTGGTCCAATGACATCGACATAGTACCTCTCCAGTCTCAAAAAAGCTTGGTCGGAAATACGATCGACATTCGCCATCTTACGCCTGTCGTGCAAGTACGTAACAGTAACGGGCCCAGTCTAGTCCGATGGGAACTGCCGGCTGACCCATTCGCTTTTCGGCACCATGCTGCCGATCGCGTAGCTGAATGCCACGACTTTGGTGCGCTCGGTATCGACCTTGCAATGAAAGTCGATGTTGTACCAGTTCGGACCGTTTCTGAATGCACCGCCAATCGCGTCGAGCGACGTTTCGGAGTAGCTGCTTCCACTGGCGCCAAATGGAACAAGTATGTCCGTGCCTGGCTTTTGCCGGCGGATTTGTTCCAGCGCCTCAATCATACAGACCTGTTTCATGCGCTGTCGCGGCGGTAACCGCCCGAGCGCCTGCATCACGCGCGGATCAAACATAGCCCCTGGGGAATATAGCTCGCGCGCGACAACCAGCTTGCCGCGCCGCGGCGCGGGCTTGGCGGCGTCGGGTTTCTTGCTTTCCTCCGGCTTTGGGGCGGTGGAGGCAGTTGGGGCAGGCGCCGGTTTCGCCGCGGCCGCAGCATTCGCGTCGGCTACCTTGGCTTCAGCCGCAGCAAGCCCATCCGGGCTTTGTCGATCCGGTGCGCTCGCGGCGGCTTCGGTGGGTTTCCCACCTGCCGCGGCCTTGTTTTCTGGTTCGGCAGGTTTGTCGGTAGGGGCCTCAACCGGTTCGCTTGGCGCTGCCGGTGCCGGCTGCGGCTCCTTCACATTCTGGTCCTTTTTCCCTGCAGCGGATTCAAAAGCCAGCATCGGCGTGGCTCGTTTCGTATTTTCTGGAGGTTTCTCCTGCGGTTTCGGCGGAGGTGGCGGCGGGACAAGCTCCACATCCACCTCTTGCTGCGGCGTCTCGACCGGGGAGGGAAGAGGCAATCCCAGCAACAGGAGGAGGATGACGCAAACGTGCACGACGGCGGAGAGCGGCGCACCCCACCCGATTTGCCTCCGCGATTTTTCTGCAAGCTCCTGCATCGACCAATTCCCGACCTCGGCCAGATCCTAGAAGTTCGACCGGTTGGCAACAAGAGGCGAGGGAACTTCTATGCTCAACAAATGTTTAGCGCCTTGAACAGGCCGGGCAGGCGAGCGACGCTGCAAGCGGGACACATCGACCCGATACGCGCCGCTCTCACGATGGCGTGAGGTAGAGAACATCGTGTGGGGCAGGCAAAAAAAATCGTGTTATGCCTTAGCTCCACGAAAGACGCCAACTCAAGCTAGCACCAGTGCTGCAAGCCAGATGCGGAGTTCGACCATGATTACCTTCAAGCTTAATGGACAAGAACGGACTTTCGACGGGGACCCCGACACCCCGTTGCTCTGGGTCTTGCGCGATTTCGAGAAGCTCACCGGTACGAAGTATGGATGCGGCATTGCCCAATGCGGCGCGTGCACCGTTCATCTCGACGGGACGACACGGCGCAGTTGTATTACCCCGATTTCGACGGTGGAAGGATCGGAGGTCATCACCATTGAAGGCATCGAGGGGAAGGAAGCCGAAGCGGTGCGCAAGGCATGGATCGCGATCGACGTGCCGCAATGCGGTTACTGCCAGTCCGGCCAGATCATGTCTGCGGTATCGCTCCTGCAATTGACACCCAAGCCAACGGACGCAGATATCGATGGTGCGATGGCGGGCAATATCTGTCGCTGCGCTACCTATCACCGCATCAGGCAGGCAATCCACGACGCCGCCGACACGATGGAGGGCTGAGCCATGACCTTCAACGCCATTACATCGACACGCCGATCATTCCTTGCTGGTGCCGGGCTGGTAATCGGATTCACGCTCCTGCCGAAAGTCTTCACGGCCTCAGCCCTGGAAGGGATTCAAGCCGGCGGCGACAAAAGCCTTTCCCAGATCAACGCATTCATAAAAATCGGTACCGACGACACGGTTACGGTCCTGTCCAAGCATATCGAGTTCGGCCAGGGACCCTTCACCGGTCTTTCGACGATTGTTGCCGAGGAGCTTGATGCGGATTGGAGCCAGATGCGAGCCGTTCACGCACCCGCCGATGACAAGGTCTACGCCAATCTGGCATTCGGCTTGCAGGGTACGGGTGGATCGACCTCAATCGCCAACTCCTATGATCAATTGCGTAAGGCAGGTGCGACAGCCCGCGCCATGCTGGTCGCCGCAGCCGCCGCCGAATGGGGCGTTCCCGCAAGCGAAATCACGGTCGAGAAGGGCCGGATCAGACATGCGGGCTCCAGCAAGGAAAGCGGCTTCGGAGCGCTTGCGGACAAGGCGGCGACCCAGACGCCACCTCCAGAACCTAAACTGAAGGATCCCAAGGATTTCGTCCTCATCGGCCAGGAGCTGCCTAAGCTCGATACGGTAAGCAAGACCAATGGCACAGCCGTGTTCACGCTCGATATCACGGCTGACAATACGCTTTACGCCGTCGTCGCTCATCCGGAGCATTTCGGCGCGGCCGTGAAGTCCGTCGACGATGGGGCAGCACGCAAGATCGCCGGGGTTGTCGATGTCAAGACGATCCCCCAGGGGGTGGCGGTCTATGCCGACAATACCTTTGCCGCGTTGAAGGGCCGCGAAGCCTTGGCCATTGAATGGGATCTCTCCAAGGCGGAAACCCGGTCAACTGACGAGCTTACGGCCGATTTCGCCAAGATGTTCGGCACGAAGGGACATGATGCCGCCAACACCGGCGATGTGGAGAAAGCGTTCAGTGCCAAAGGCGTGCAAAGCCTGGAAGCGGAGATCGCTTTTCCATTCCTTGCACATGCGCCGATGGAGCCGCTCGATGCGGTCTTCATCAAAGCTGCAGATGGATCGGTGGACGTCTATAACGGCGCTCAATTTCCCGGCATGGACAAGAAGGTAGCGGCGACGGTGCTGGGACTTGACCCGGACAAGGTGCGGGTAAATACGCAGTTGGCCGGTGGCAGTTTCGGTCGTAAGGCGCAATTTGGCTCGCCCTATATCGCCGAGGCGGCGGCGGTTTTCGCCGCGACTGACGGTGGGCGCCCGATGAAACACATGTGGACGCGGGAAGACGACATACGCGGCGGCTTCTACCGGCCCATGTACATGCACAAGATGCGCGGGGCGATCGATGCCGACGGCAACATCGTCGGCTGGGATCAGACGATCGTCGGCCAATCCATCCTCGCCAAGGCGGATCTCGACGAGACCTCCGTGGAGGGGGCCGCGAACCTTCCCTACGTCATACCGAACCTGCGCGTTATTTCGCACAATGTTTCGCTGGCGGTACCGCCGCTCTGGTGGCGATCGGTCGGCCATACCCATACGGGATTTGCCGTCGAAACCTTCATGGACGAACTTCTCGAGAAAGTTGGCAAGGACCCGGTTGAGGGACGTCTTGCGCTTTTGACCAAGGAGCCCCGTCATATGGGAACCTTGAAGAAGGTTGCCGAGATGGCCGACTGGGGTTCAGCCGTTCCCGAAGGCCGTCAGCGCGGCGTTGCGGTGGTCAAGAGCTTCGGCACTTACGTGGCGCAGATCGTCGAGGTATCGACTGGCGATGACGGCGCTCCGCGGGTGCATAAGGTCTGGTGTGCCGTCGACTGCGGCGTGGCGATCAATCCCAATGTCATCAAGGCGCAGATGGAAGGCGGCATCGGCTATGGCGTTGGCGCCATTCTTTTCGATGCAATTACCCTCGGTCAGGGTGGCAAGATCGTGCAATCCAACTTCCACGACTACCGATCCTTGCGGATCAATGAAATGCCGGCGGTGGAAGTTGCGATCATTCCGTCAAGCGAAAAACCCTCGGGTGTTGGCGAACCTGGCGTGCCACCCGTCGGGCCGGCAATTGCCAATGCGTGGCGGCGATTGAACCATGGTCCTGTTCGGCGCCTGCCGATCGTCAATGTCGGCTCGGTTTGAGGGGGCTTTCGGATGAAAAGAAACATCGCCTTCGTGACCGTGGCGGCGTGCCTTGCCATCAATGCGGCACTTGCCATCTCAAACATCTCTCTTGCGCAGGACAGCCCGGCGAATTCATTGAAACCAGCGGCTTCGTTTCAGTCGATCGCCGACGAACAAATACGGTCGGTAGCGCTCTTCGAGGAAGCAGGTAAGGTGATCCAGCATCCGCGCTGCGTGAACTGCCATCCGGCGACGGACCGCCCATTGCAGTCCATGTCGATGCACGTCCATCAACCGCCGGTAACACGCGGCGAGGCCGGAATGGGCGTACCGGGCATGATGTGCAATACCTGCCACGGCGCCGAGAACGTCAAGGTCGTCGCGCAGGCGGATACGATCAAAAGCATTCCCGGCAACGGCAATTGGCACCTCGCACCCATCGAAATGGCCTGGCAAGGCAAGACGCTCGGCGAGATCTGTAGCCAGATCAAGGATCCGCAGCGCAACGGCGGCAAGACGCTCGATCAAATCACCGAGCATATGGCGCATGACGATCTGGTCGGCTGGGGCTGGCGGCCAGGCGAGGGACGTGAGCCGGTGCCGGGCACGCAGGCAGAATTCGGCGAGTTGATCCGCGCGTGGGTGGAGACTGGCGCCGCCTGTCCGTCATAGCGGCGAAATTCTGGATCATTTAGCGGGAGTGAATAGACCGACGTCGCGTTGGGGCGACACATTTCTTGTCGTGGTTACAGCCGTTCGGGCAATTGCCGCCGGACGCGTTCCGGAGCAGAATTCGCCTCCGGACAAGGGAGGTTTCCATGACAGAGCGCAATATACTCGAAACCGCAGTGATGGCCCTTTACACGGCGCGCCGCGACAACGATCTCGACGGGCTCATGTCATGCCTTCATCCGGACTGTAGTTTCCGAATTGCCGGTACTGAACGGCTGGCGCCAATGGGCCACACCGTCACGGGCAACGACGCAATGCGGACCGCAATGCAGGAATTCATGAACAATTGGGATTTTACGAAGCTCGAAACGTCCGGGATCTATATCGACGGCGAAACTGTCTTCGCCGTGCGTTCGGGCATAGTCCGCTTCATTCCTACCGATCAATCGTCCAGGACCGAATTCGTCGATCATTTCACGTTCCGCGACGGGAAGGTAATTGAGCTCGTCGAATACATCGACACGTTGCACGTGGCCGAAACCGTCGGCCTGGTCACGTTCTGAGCGCGCGTAGGCTCGGCTCGCAGAACTGCTGACTTAACCACTGGTCGGCGGTATCGAATAGGTCGATGTCGCGTGGGCGACGAGTTCGCCACTGGCGGTACTCGTCATGGCAATCTCGACGACCGCCAGACGCTTTCCAAGTTTTAGAAGTCGAGCCGTGGCGTCGATGGCGCCGAGCTCCGGCTTGCGCAGGAAATTGATGTTGAGGTTCGTCGTTACCGCCAAGGCAACCGGGCCGATCTGGGCAAGGATCGCGACATAGGCCGTAAGGTCTGCAAGTGCAAACAGGGTCGGTCCGGAGACTGTGCCGCCGGGACGAAGGTGGCGTTCCTTTGGGTCAAGCCGCATCGAAGCGAAGCCTGCACCGGCATCGGTCACGATGAACGCCATACCGTCGGCATTTACCTGCGGAAATTCACGCTCCAGAAAGGATGTCAACGCTTCCACGTCCATCAATGGTCCCACAATAGCCCTCCCGACTGTTTTCTTTCATGTTTCGCTGCTATTTCTATGCAACTGCATCGTCTTGACAAGGATGAGGGCATGAAACCGCCAGGATTAGTTGTTGCATCGTGCATCGCCGCACTTGTCTATGTCGGGGTTCTCGCCACACAAACCCCGCCGCCGCCCATGCAGGCGATTGAGCCGTTCAGCTTGCCGGAGCGGCCGGTTGCGCTGACGGAAGACATGGTTACGCGATTTCTCTACGGGTTCGCACCAGTCGCGGCCAAAGTGCGAGAGATCGACGGACGAGGCGAGGCCGCGCAGCGCACGGCAGCTTTGGACCAGACTGCGGCGAAATATGGCTTCTCCAGTTTTGCCGACTGGATGAATACCACCAACACCATCATGGTGACCTATCATTGGGCAACCAATCCGGATCCGCGTCTGGAAGTCGAGAAGGCAATCGAAGCGATTCCGGCCATGTCCAATCTGAACGATCAGGAAAAGGCTGACATGATAAGCGGGCTGAAGGCCGGTCTGGCGCGGGTTGAAAGCGCCAAGCCGATGCCGGAGAATCTTGCTATCGTCCAGCGGCACTTGCGAACGCTGAAGCCGTTCTACGAGCTTTGGGCGCCCCCCGGCCAATAGATCCAAGAGGAACCCCATGGGAGAAGTTCACGCCATCCGCAAGGAAGAGCCCGTGATCGCGTCCGAACTGTCGGATGGAATTCTGCAACTGACTTTGCAAAATCCTCCGGCGAATGCGCTATCACTTGCCATGATGCAGTTGCTGCTCGATCAGCTGCGAATTGCACGCGATGACAAGGCGGTGCGGGTCATCATCCTCCGCTCGGGCCTCAGGCTCTTTTCCGCCGGCCACGACCTGAAGGAACTTACTGCACACCGGAAGGGCGAGGATCGTGGTCGCGCCTTCTTTGAAAGGACAATGCGCCTCTGCGCCGAACTAATGCAGGCGATCGTCCGCCATCCAAGACCAGTCATAGCGGCTGTCGACGGGCTTGCTACGGCCGCCGGGTGTCAACTTGTCGCCTCGTGCGACCTAGCGATCTGCACCGACAAAGCAACTTTCTGCACCCCCGGCGTCAACATTGGTCTCTTTTGTTCGACGCCGATGGTGGCCCTGTCGCGAAACGTTTCGCGAAAACAGGCGATGGAGATGTTGCTTACCGGTGAAACTATCGATGCATCCACGGCGCGCGAGTTCGGCTTGGTCAACCGTGTCGTACCGCAGGAATATCTCAATCAAATTGTCAGGAAATATGCGCAAGCAATTGCAATGAAATCACCCTTGACGGTCAAGATCGGCAAGGAGGCATTCTACAGGCAACTCGAAATGGGACTGACTGAAGCCTATGATTACGCGGGCGAGGTCATGGTCGAGAATATGCTGGCGCGCGACGCCGAAGAAGGTATCAATGCTTTCATCGAAAAGCGTTCGCCCGACTGGAAAGGTGAGTAACCCTCCATGGACCACAATCACTACTCTGACAGTTTCATTCGCCGCATATTGAGTTCCGTCAAGACCATTGCGCTCGTCGGCGCATCGCCCAACGAAACGCGGCCGAGCAACACGGTGATGCAGTTCCTGCTGGCGAAAGGCTATAAAGTGATCCCGGTCAATCCCGGCCAGAAAGGCAAGATTCTCCATGGCCAGACCGTCTATGCGCGCCTGGCCGACATTCCAGAGCCATTCGACATGGTCGATGTCTTTCGCAATTCTGCTGCCCTTCCTGGTCTCATTGACGAGATTTTGGCCTTAAAGCAACGCCCAAGAGTTTTTTGGACGCAACTCGGCGTTCGCGATCAGGAGGTGGCACGAAAAGCGGAAGCAGCTGGTCTCACCGTGGTCATGGATCGTTGTCCGGCCATCGAATATGCGCTGCTCGGTCTGGACCAAGGCTGAGCGAATTTGGCGGGTTTCGCCCATATCGCCGCATATGGCATGAGAATCTCAAATCGGAACCTGAAATTGGTTCGTCGTCCTTTGCAAAACGGCTTGCTTGGCGCCAGCGTCGCCCTTCCGTAGTTTGATCCGATCCACCGTCGACAGGAGGAACACCATGGCGCATCGCGCACCCGGAATAGAAACACTTGCGGTCCACGCCGGCGCCAAGCCCGATCCTGCGACTGGGGCGCGGGTAACGCCGATCTATCAGACGACAGCCTTTGTCTTCGATGATGCCGATCATGCGGCGTCTTTGTTCGGCTTGAA
The DNA here is from genome assembly GCF_037994425.1 of Phyllobacterium sp. Taxonomy (NCBI): domain Bacteria; kingdom Pseudomonadati; phylum Pseudomonadota; class Alphaproteobacteria; order Hyphomicrobiales; family Phyllobacteriaceae; genus Phyllobacterium; species Phyllobacterium sp. The sequence continues at coordinate 10,979 of NZ_JBBNAM010000325.1, read as the reverse complement.
GGCCTTCGGCAATATTTACTCCCGCATCACCAATCCCACCAACGCAGTCCTGGAAGAGCGGGTTGCGGCGCTCGAAGGCGGAACAGCGGCGCTCAGCGTCGCGTCCGGTCATGCGGCGCAACTCCTGGTCTTCCACACTCTGTTGCAGCCGGGGGACAATTTCGTTGCCTCGAACAAACTTTATGGCGGTTCGATCAACCAGTTCGGCCAATCGTTCAAGTCGTTCGGCTGGCAGGTGCGCTGGGCAGAGGGCGATGACCCGACGTCGTTCGAGTCCCAGATCGACGCACGGACACGCGCGGTGTTTATCGAAAGCATCGCCAATCCGGGCGGGATCATTACAGATATTGCGGCCGTCGCGGAGATCGCTCATCGCCATGGCCTTCCGCTCATTGTCGATAATACGCTCGCAACACCCCATCTCATCCGGCCGATTGAGCACGGTGCAGATATTATCGTCCATTCAGCCACCAAGTTCCTCGGCGGCCACGGCAATTCAATGGGCGGTATCATTGTTGATTGCGGTACGTTCGACTGGTCGAAATCCGGCAATTATCCGCTGCTGTCGGAGCCGCGCCCGGAATATAACGGTGCCGTCCTCCACGACACCTTCGGCAATTTTGCCTTTGCCATCGCCTGCCGCGTTCTCGGCCTGCGGGATCTCGGTCCAGCGCTTTCGCCGTTCAACGCGTTCCAGATCCTCACCGGCATCGAGACGTTGCCGCTGCGCATGCAGCGCCACGCAGAAAACGCACTCGCGGTCGCGCGATGGCTGCAAAGACACGAGAAGGTCGCTTGGGTGAGTTATGCGGGGCTACCGGAAGACCCGTATCACGCCCTCCAACAAAAATATGCGCCAAAGGGAGCTGGTTCCGTTTTCACATTTGGGCTGCGTGGCGGCTATGACGCCGGCGTCAAGTTTGTTGAAGCACTGCAGCTCTTCTCGCACCTTGCCAATATTGGCGATACGCGATCGCTGGTCATCCATCCGGCATCCACGACACATCGCCAACTCAGCGACGAACAGAAGGTCGCCGCCGGGGCTGGGCCCGAGGTTATCCGCCTCTCCATCGGCATCGAAACCGTTGAAGATATCATTACCGACCTGGAACAGGCGTTGAGCAAGGCGGGTTAACCATGAGCAATCTAGTAAGAATCGATGTCGACGGCATTGAACCGGAACATGGTGCGCCCGCGCCCGAGCGGGTTGTCTCCGGCAATCCGCAGTTCCGCACCTGGAATTCCGAGGAAGCCGAAGGCGACCTTTACGCCGGGATCTGGGAGGCAACGCCCGGAAAATGGCAGATCGTCTATGAAGAATGGGAGTTTTGCCACATCCTGTCCGGCTACTCCATTATCGCTGAGGATGGAGGCGGCGAGCATCACGTCAGGGCTGGCGACAGTTTCGTATTGCGTCCAGGGTTTCGTGGAACCTGGGAGGTGGTTGAGACCACGCGCAAGGAATACGTAGTCAGGCTCTGATCACCACGTGACGTCCAGCCGCTCAAGGCCATGAAAGTGATAGGTGTTGCGATAGTGTGGCGGCTGGCTGAACCGTAGATCGGGCAAACGATCGAACAACACCCTCAACGCGACCTGCAGTTCCAGACGCGCCAACGGCGCCCCGATGCAAAAGTGAATGCCGGCGCCGAACGAAAGATTTTTCTGGTCCTTGCGATCGGGCTGGAATGCCTGTGGCAAGGCAAAAGCTCGCGGATCGCGATTGGCCGCGCCAAGCATAAGTCCGATCTGATCGCCAGGCTTGAGGCGGACACCATCGCCGAGATCAACGTTCTCATAGGCATACCGCGTGAACATATGCAGCGGGGCGTCGTATCTTAGGCATTCTTCCACAGTTTTTGCGGTACGTTCCGTATCGGCAAAGAGGCTTGTGGTACCCAGACCACATTCGAGGATAGTCTTCACAGCATTGCCGGTCTGGTGCACCGTTGCCTCATGGCCGGCATTGAGAAGCAGGATCGCCGTTGTGACGACTTCGTCTTCCGTCAGCTTTGCGCCATCGGCCTCGGCGGCGAGCAGCAGGCTCAACAGGTCCTCGGCTGGTTCAGCCCGCCGCCTCCCGGCATAGTCGCGCAGAAAGCTGGAGAACTCTGCCGCTGCTGAATTGGCACTCTCTTCGGATTGCCGCGTGCGGCCGTGCATATACATGGCAACGATGCGATGCGACCAGTCCAAAAGTTGCGGCGCGGTTTCGACTGGTACGCCGAGCATCTCGGCAATAACCGTAACAGGAATCGGGGTAGCGAATTCCGCAATCAGATCGGCGTCTCGTCTTGTCTCGTAGCGGTCGATCAGGTCGTTTGCAAGCTCCTCGATTCTCGGCCGCAGGCGTTCGACTTGGCGCGAAACGAAGGCACGGTTCACAAGTGTACGCAGCCGCGTATGAACCGGCGGCTCAAGTTCCAGCATCGAGAACTTCTCGACGCGATCGAAATCGTTGAGGTGCGCGCGGTTGCCGGACCTGCCCTGAGAGTCGGCGTCGGTATGACGCTTCTCCCGGCCGAAACGTCGGTCCCGCAAGAGTTGATTGACAGCATCGTACCCGATGAAGCACCAAAATCCGTAGTTTTCCCAAAAGAAGGCCGAGGTTGACGCATGGAGATGCGCATAGGCCGGATAGGGATCCTCAAAGAAGGTCCCATCGAACGGATCGAGGTGCAAATGGCGGCGTTCGGTATCATAACGAAAGGATGGGGGAAGGATCATCGACATTTCCATGCGGGTTCGGGCCCGGGTAGCAACCCGATGGTCAGCGACTTGCCCGGGATGGTCAAGCGAACATCTTGCGGAAACGGGTTGCGAAGCCCTATGTATCGAAAGTGTAATCCACGAATCTGGGGCATGCCCCATAATTCTCAAAACGCTGAGGCCCACCGATGAGAGATCCAATCGAAACAGCTATGAACCTCGTGCCCATGGTCGTCGAACAGACCAATCGGGGCGAGCGGGCCTATGATATTTTCTCGCGCCTGCTGAAAGAACGCATTATTTTCATTACCGGACCGATCGAAGACGGGATGGCAACCCTGATCTGCGCTCAGTTGCTCTTCCTTGAATCGGAAAATCCGAAAAAAGAAATCAACATGTATATCAATTCGCCGGGTGGTGTCGTCACGTCCGGCATGGCGATCTACGACACGATGCAGTTCATCCGCCCGGCGGTGGCAACGCTCTGCTTTGGTCAGGCCGCTTCAATGGGATCGCTCCTTTTGACCGCCGGTGCAAAGGACATGCGTTTCGCCCTGCCCAATGCCCGCATCATGCTGCACCAGCCCTCGGGCGGTTTCCAGGGACAGGCCTCCGACATTGAGCGGCATGCCCAGGACATCATCAAGCTGAAGCGCCGCCTCAACGAAATCTACGTGAAGCATACAGGCCGTGACTACGAGACGATCGAGCGCACGCTCGACCGCGATCACTTCATGACGGCCCAGGAATCACTGGAGTTCGGGCTGATCGACAAGTTGCTCGAGTCCCGCGAACTCCTTGAAGGCGAGATAAAGTAACCGGCTAATTCGCGCATCGGGGTCGAAAATGAACATTTTTTGACACCGATGCGGACTTTCTGCCACACAACCGGCTTGCATAGAGGCCAACAGACGTTACGTTAAGTGTGAGTTAGGTAGCCTTATCTGCATACGACTATTCACTTCCAGCGGTAGGAAGTGACAGTCCCGGGAGAGCGGGGCTGATACTGAAAGGAAACTGCAATGAGCAAAGTCAGCAACGGCGGCGGCGATTCCAAGAATACGCTTTATTGCTCGTTTTGCGGAAAGAGCCAGCATGAAGTTCGCAAGCTGATTGCGGGCCCGACTGTATTTATCTGTGATGAGTGCGTCGAATTGTGCATGGACATCATCCGCGAGGAGAACAAATCCTCGATGGTGAAATCCCGCGAAGGCGTCCCGACGCCGCAGGAGATCATGGCTGTTCTCGATGACTACGTCATCGGTCAGAGTCATGCCAAGCGTGTTCTCTCTGTCGCTGTGCACAACCATTACAAGCGGTTGGCGCACGCATCGAAAAACAATGAAGTCGAACTGGCGAAGTCCAACATCCTCCTTGTTGGCCCAACCGGTTGTGGCAAGACCTATCTGGCGCAGTCGCTAGCGCGCATCATCGACGTGCCCTTCACCATGGCAGACGCGACGACGCTGACAGAAGCGGGCTACGTCGGTGAGGATGTGGAAAATATCATCCTCAAGTTGCTTCAATCCGCCGATTATAATGTCGAGCGGGCGCAGCGCGGCATCGTCTATATCGACGAGGTCGACAAGATCAGCCGCAAGTCGGACAATCCTTCGATCACACGCGACGTGTCGGGCGAGGGTGTGCAGCAGGCCTTGCTGAAGATCATGGAAGGCACGGTTGCCTCCGTTCCGCCGCAGGGTGGTCGCAAGCACCCGCAGCAGGAATTCCTGCAGGTCGACACGACGAACATCCTGTTCATCTGCGGCGGCGCCTTCGCAGGTCTCGACAAGATTATTTCGGCTCGCGGCGAAAAGACCTCTATCGGTTTCAGTGCCTCGGTGAAGGCTCCGGACGATCGCCGCGTTGGCGCGATCTTCCGCGAACTTGAGCCGGAGGACCTCCTGAAATTCGGCCTCATCCCGGAATTTGTGGGCCGCTTGCCAGTTATAGCAACCCTCGAAGACCTTGATGAAGTAGCGTTGGTTCAGATTCTTTCCGAGCCTAAGAACGCTCTGGTCAAGCAGTATCAGCGCCTGTTCGACATGGAAAACGTCGAACTGACGTTCCATGAGGACGCGTTGAAGGCCATTGCCAAGAAGGCAATTGCCCGCAAGACCGGCGCACGCGGCCTGCGTTCGATCATGGAAAAGATCCTGCTCGATACGATGTACGAGTTGCCGACGCTGGACGGCGTCCAGGAAGTGGTCATTTCCGGCGACGTGGTGGAGGGCAATTCGCGCCCACTCTACATCTATGCCGAACGCAAAGAAGAGAAGGGCAATGTTTCCGCCTGATTGCGGAAGTATTGCTGCCGAAAACAGGAAGCTCCGCGCACGGCGGAGCTTTTCTGTTTTGTATGGCGGCTGAATTGCGCTAAGAATTGAGTGAGGTTTGGTTAACCATAGAGTGCTGATCGCAAGGCAGTGAAGAACAGTCGGCAAATGTGGACGATTTCCACGATAATCACACCGCTACAGATGATTTGTTGCCTTGCGAAAGATTGTGCTCCGATGTTTGCAGGAGCAGGATAGATTACGATTCTGTGACTGTGCTTGAAGCCGGGATGCTTGAAACGAGCAGGCCGCCACTCCAAGTAATGAGGTAAGCCGCACAACCGGTAGTACGCCGCTCAATGCCTGATCCCCGAAGGTGGATGCTTTTTGGAATGATCATGCAACCCATGGGTACACGGGCGTGGCGATCTGGCCAGATGGCCTGAGAAAGGACATGAAATGACGGTTGCAAGCAAGAAGACACCAGCGGGTGGCCAGAGCGGGCTTTATGCCGTTCTGCCGTTGCGCGATATCGTTGTCTTCCCCCACATGATCGTTCCACTCTTCGTCGGCCGCGAAAAGTCCATTCGCGCGCTCGAGGAAGTCATGGGCGTCGACAAGCAAATCCTGCTTGCCACACAGAAGAACGCTGCGGACGACGATCCGCAGGCGGACGCAATCTATACTGTTGGCACCATCGCCAACGTTCTACAGCTCTTGAAACTGCCGGATGGTACGGTCAAGGTGTTGGTCGAGGGTATTGCTCGCGCTGAAATCAGCGGTTTCAGCGATCGCGAGGAATATCACGAAGCCACCGCTGTAACGCTCGCCGAACCCGAGGAAGATCCGGTTGAAATCGAGGCGCTCGCGCGCTCGGTCGTCTCGGACTTCGAGAACTACGTCAAGCTGAACAAGAAGATTTCACCGGAAGTTGTTGGCGCCGCCGGACAGATCGAGGACTACTCGAAGCTGGCTGATACGGTCGCCTCTCATCTTGCGATCAAGATTCCGGAAAAGCAGGACATGCTTTCCATTCTTTCCGTGCGCGCACGGCTGGAAAAGGCCATGTCGTTCATGGAGTCGGAAATCTCCGTCCTGCAGGTGGAGAAGCGTATCCGCTCGCGCGTGAAGCGCCAGATGGAGAAGACACAGCGCGAATACTACCTGAACGAACAGATGAAGGCGATTCAGAAGGAGCTCGGCGACGGCGAAGACGGTCGTGACGAGGCTGCCGAACTGGAAGGCCGGATCAAGAAAACCAAGCTTTCGAAGGAAGCGCGCGAGAAGGCCAATGCCGAGTTGAAGAAGCTGCGGCAGATGAGCCCCATGTCCGCTGAGGCGACGGTCGTTCGTAACTATCTCGATTGGCTCCTTTCCATCCCGTGGGGCAAGAAGTCGAAGATCAAGAACGATCTCAACCTCGCCGACGAGATCCTCGATGCCGAGCATTACGGGCTCGACAAGGTCAAGGACCGCATCGTGGAATACCTCGCCGTGCAGGCGCGCTCGACGAAGATAAAGGGTCCGATCCTGTGCCTCGTCGGTCCTCCCGGCGTCGGCAAGACCTCGCTCGCCCGCTCGATCGCCAAGGCGACAGGCCGTGAATATATCCGCATGTCGCTTGGCGGCGTACGTGACGAAGCTGAAATCCGCGGCCACCGCCGTACGTATATTGGCTCGATGCCCGGCAAGGTTATCCAGTCAATGAAGAAGGCGAAGAAGTCCAACCCGCTCTTCTTGCTCGACGAGATCGACAAGATGGGCCAGGACTTCCGTGGCGATCCCTCGTCGGCATTACTTGAGGTGCTCGATCCGGAACAGAACTCAACGTTCATGGATCACTATCTCGAAGTCGAGTACGACCTGTCGAATGTGATGTTCGTGACGACGGCCAATACGCTGAACATCCCGGGTCCTTTGATGGACCGTATGGAGATCATCCGTATCGCCGGCTACACGGAAGATGAGAAGCTGGAGATTGCCAAGCGGCACTTGTTGCCGAAGGCCATCCGCGATCATGCGTTGCAACCGAAGGAGTTCTCGGTTTCCGAGGGTGCGATCCGCGCCATCATCCGCAACTATACGCGGGAAGCTGGCGTGCGTAGTCTCGAACGCGAATTGATGAAGCTCGCCCGCAAGGCCGTCACCGAAATTCTGAAGACCAAGAAGAAGGCGGTGAAGGTCACGGAAAGCAACATCGACGAATATCTCGGCGTCGAGAAGTTCCGTTTCGGCCAGATCGACGGCGAGGACCAGGTTGGTGTTGTGACAGGTCTTGCCTGGACCGAGGTGGGCGGCGAATTGCTGACCATCGAAGGCGTCATGATGCCGGGCAAGGGCCGCATGACGGTAACAGGCAACCTGCGCGATGTGATGAAGGAATCGATTTCAGCAGCGGCTTCCTATGTCCGCTCGCGTGCTATCGATTTCGGCGTCGAGCCGCCGCTCTTCGATCGCCGTGACATCCACGTGCACGTGCCGGAAGGCGCAACGCCGAAGGATGGACCGTCGGCTGGCATTGCGATGGTTACGGCCATCGTGTCGATACTGACGGGCATTCCGGTCCGCAAGGATATCGCCATGACCGGCGAGATCACGCTGCGCGGCAGGGTCCTGCCGATCGGCGGCCTCAAGGAGAAGCTGCTTGCCGCATTGCGCGGTGGCATCAAGACTGTTCTGATCCCGCAGGACAACGCCAAGGACTTGGTGGAGATACCTGACAATGTGAAGAACGGCCTCGAGATCATCCCGGTCTCCCATGCCAACGAAGTGATCAAGCATGCGCTGATCCGTCAGCCGGAGCCGATCGAATGGACGGAACCCGCCCATGTGCCGGCTGCACCCGTCGAAGACGAAGCGACGGCGCAGGTCGCTCACTGATCGAACGTCCAAAACAAAAGGCCGGGCAAGCGATTGCCCGGCCTTTTTGATTCGGTGTTTGAACACAGATCAGTTCAGATTGCGCCGCTGAGAATGCCGACGCCGGTTGCGGCGGCAACAGCGCCGACGACCCGTGCCAAATTGTGACCGAAGCGCTCGCCAAGCTTGCCGATGCCAAAGCCAAGGACGATGCCGGCAAGGTGAAGAAGGGCTGTGGCCGCGACGAAGCCGGCGCCATAGGCAAAGCCAGCAACGTTAGCTGGCATTTCCGCGCCATGGGCATGGCCATGGAAGATGGCAAAGAGCGCAGCGAGGACCACAGCGCCGGCGACAGGCGGTTTGACTTCAAAGGCGACGGCGGCACCGAGCACGATCACCGAAGCGGCAATGCCAGCCTCGACGAACGGCAGGCTAATGCCGGCAATGCCAAGTGCAGCGCCACCGATCATCATCATAATAAAGGCAAGCGGCAGGAGCCACAGCGCCCGTCCGCCCATCTGCACGGCGAGGATGCCGACAAGTACCATGGCAAGGATGTGATCGAGCCCGGTTATCGGGTGGGCAAATCCGTGTGCGAGGCCGCTCGTTTCCCCCATGCCCACGTGGCATGGGCGAGGGCAGGAGATAGCGTGCCGGCAAGGGCGAGCGTGAGTCGTAATGTGCGGCTGACTGGCATTTTCTGTAACCCCTTTTGGTGTTGAGCTTTCTTGGGAAGATCGCTGGGTCAGATTGTTACAGGAGTGGCGTCACAGGAAAAGGCCCAAAAGCACCTGGGGTGAATTCAACCCTCACAAGGCGATCAATCCCCGACGAAGGTCGTATATCTGGCCGATCCGGAATGTGAGAAGCTAGTGCTCTACCATAATTCACTTGTCCTTTCACATCACAGCCCGTCATGCCTGCAGAATCTTACGTCGCTGTCCGCGAGGGCGGAGTGACCGCCAGCTTAGCCTGGACAAAGAGCGTGGCGCGCGACGTTGTGCTAGCATGCCTGGCGTCGCATCTCCTTGTTGCTTACATGAGCATGATTGTAGCCGGTGGTGAATCCTGGCCTGCCAACCGCTATTTTTTGACAAGCCATTATCGGACGTACTGAAAGATTTCGGAATGGGCGGCTCGTTGCCGCTTGAAGATTCGCTTTTCTGGACACTCATTACGTCAAGCTATCTGCACACGGATGCGCTGCACCTGATCGTGAATTGCCTGCTGCTCATGCAGATTATGCCGATGGTCGAATGTGATCTTGGCAGGTCGCGGACCTTCGCTTTGTACACATTGGCTGGAGTTTCAGGCAGTCTCGCATCGGTTCTTGCCGGCGAAACGTATTTCCTGGGTGCCTCCGGTGGACTTTCTGGTCTCGTTGGCGCTGGGATCGTGATCGGATGGAAAGCGCATCACACGTTCGGATATTCGCTTTTGTTACGCAACGCCGCGTGGGCTGCACCCAACCTGGCTTTAAGCTTTCTCATCCCCGGTGAGGTGAGTAGTGCCGACCACCCTGGAGGCTTCATCGGGGGAATGCTCTGGACGACGTGGTTTCTCAGCCGCGACCCGCTTGTCAGCCTGCTTCATAAGCCTCTGGCTGAGATTTGCTGTCGCGCGACTTTGATTTGTCTGGCACTGGGCAGTTTTCATGGCCTACTGCGCGTTTCGCAAGCCGTCTACCACCCAGAGATTAGTGAAGCCGTCGCAAGAGATCCGGGATCGGGAACGGCGCGCCAAGACCGCGCAAATGCCTATCATCGCCAGGGCGATATTGCTGCGGCTCTCGTCGATCTTGCCGAGGCGCTGCGCCTCAACCCGAGCAATCCGGACATCAACGCGCAGCGAGGGTCGATGCTATGCGGGCAAAACAGATATGAAGAGTGTATAGCCGACCTTAACATCGCAATTGCCAATGGAATCGACAACGCCGATATCCGCAATGAACGCGCTTGGGCGCTGGTCGAACTCGGCCGGCCGCGCAAGGCGCTGCCCGATGCAGAACGTTCACTCGAGCTCCGGGCGGATTACCTTCCCGCGCTCGATACGCGCGGCCACATTTGGGAAGCACTTGGCCAAAAGGCAAAGGCGATTGCCGACTATCGTGCAGTTCTTTCACGCAATCCTGACGTTCAGGAGAGTCAGGAAGGCCTGAATCGCCTTTTGCCCTTGCCTTCGCAATAGAAGGGCATCGCCACGGTCCGATTTTTAGGGTGGAATGGTGGGCGATGAGAGACTCGAACTCCCGACATCTTCGGTGTAAACGAAGCGCTCTACCAACTGAGCTAATCGCCCTAAACAAAGGGTATGGACGGAGCGTTTATGCGTTTAGAGCGATATTGGCAAGAGGGTTGCGACACTTTTATGATTTCGGCGAAGAGTTTTTCACATTCGCATTTTTCCTGTCCGGTTGTGCTTGACACACCCCCTCGAACCCCTTAAACGACCGCTCACGCCGGACGAAATGTTCGGCAAGAAAGTGCGCGGGTGTAGCTCAGTTGGTTAGAGTGCCGGCCTGTCACGCCGGAGGTCGCGGGTTCGAGCCCCGTCACTCGCGCCACTTTTCTCAATAAAATCAATATGCAATGTTTTTCCCCTTTGTGGGAAATTCCGAACGGCTGGCCGGCAATTCGGAATTTTGTTCTCGGAACGTGCGCGCAAATAGGCTTTCACCATAGTTTGCCAAGTAGGAAAACCCAGGGGCTGGGAATGAAGAAAATTGTGGTCGCACTAATCGCCGTCAGCAACAATCCGCCCAAGATTGTGAAGCGTATCGCCATTTTTGGTAGCGTGGCTGCCCCTCTGTTCTGCCTATGGTACAACCCGGATTTTGCCGCGAACAACATAGGCGTCTGGGCACTCGTCGTGGCTGTACTATTAGTGCTGATCTACCTCGACGAAGGCAGGGCTTAATCACCGCAGCTTTGATCTGCCAGTCCGACGCGCCTCATCCGCACTGCGAACAGCCGTGACTTGTATCGGCGCATAGGTGGCTTCTAGCTTCTTAGACTCGCCGATCGAGTTGGCGAGCTTGGCCGAAAGTTGGGCAGGGGCTGCGCCACCGGCGACCGCCTCGACAGCGCCGGATCGACGGAAATCAAGCATCATTCTTTTATCGCCCGGGAACTCAAT